>NZ_VUKI01000024.1:0-170408 GCF_008385775.1 Staphylococcus sp. GDX7P312P
CAAGACCGCGGCTCGACCCATCCCCCTAGGCAAGCATCACAACAGAATGAGTAAATATTCATCTAAGTATTTCTTTACAACCCTGCTCCCTAGTTATCAATCACTTTTGGATTTGATGATGTCGCTTCAACATAATACGTTTTCACGTCTTCTTTACCTTTATGCTTCACTTTAATTTCCCAGTTCGCCTGCAATAATTGCACATTCGTTTCTCTCACAACCGAGTAATATCCTAGTCTTGTATCCATCACTTCATCGCCTGATTTCAAGTAACGATTAAAGTATAATGTTTCTACTGCTTTACGTGGTGTAATAACCTGTTTCTTAGGATTATTATCACTCTTCGCAGGTTCAATATTGTTCATTACCGATTGTTCATAACTTGTCGCTTTACCATCATTGATATTAAAGCGTAGACGCGCTTTATTATTATTCATCAATGGATAACCTTCATAAGTCTGTTCATATGTCACAGTATCAGATGTAACATCACCAAGTTGATACATCTTACCATTGTAAACATTGCTCATGATGTAATCTTTTAAATCGCTTAAATTACTATCACTAACATTTACAGTACTATCAATCTCACCAGTTAACGTATTACCAGAATCTTCCGCTTCTAATGATGACTTACTCTTCACATAACTTTCGAAGTCTTTAGACTTAGCAGTAATCATCTGCATCTTCGTCCCGCTTACATCTTTATTTAAAATATCCTTCGAAATTTTAATTTCCTCTTGCTGGAATTTAACCTCATTATCACTTTCAGATTCGTTAATTTGAGACTTCGTCACCTTATTCACGTAAATCAATACGAGTAGGATATTAACTAGAATAAACACGAAAATAAACAATGTCTTCGTTCGTTTCCAATTCATTTATTCAAGCCTCCCATCCTCATAAGCGTACCAATCGCCGTCGTATTGAACATACCATGTTGGCACAAACTCACTATTACGTTGCACTTCTATATCATCTTTATCAGGTTGATCATCTTCTTTATAACCAATGACCATATTCGTTACCTTTTCAAAATCAATCGTATGATTATTTGCGAGTGAAGAACGAACACTTTCAACACTATCTAGCGACTTCGTTTTACCTTCTAAAGGTACACTAGAACGCAATAGTGCACGTTTGTAGTCATAGATGCCTTTATCTCCCCAAGTGACCTCTATATCATTTAATTGCTGATCATTGAATGTTGGGTGCCCATTGAGGAAGAGTTGGTACGTTAATTCACCCGATGAATTATCTGTATTGAAAAGACGGAAGTCATCATTGAAGAATCCACCATGTCCATTTATATATTCAAATGTACTTGGAATCGTTGAATCCATATCACTTGAGCTAGATTCATCTTCGGATAAATTTTTATAATGATATTTCTTACTTTCATCATTATAGTTCGCTACGCCAGTGTTATTATTGTACGTTGTCGAACCACTCTTACCGCTTCGAATAATCACTGAGTCGTCAAATAAAATAGCATTCATCGTTTCGACTGGAATCGTATCATAAACCATTCGGTAAGAACGCATGTCTTTTGGACGATTTGGCGCAAATATATGCGTTGCTTTATCAATCGTATCTTTATTTGTGATTACCTCTGAATATTTCTGCATTTCTTTATTCAAATGATCCATCACTTTAATAAAATGATTAGCTTTCGTAGTCAATGTTACTTTCATGACTTCATGACGATCTTCACTAATCGCATACAACTCTAGATTCTCTTTAGGATTTTGACTTACGATAATACGATTAAATTTGAAGTTTTTAGGTACCTTCGCTGATGAATTCAATACTTGACCTAAATATGTCGTTAGCGGCATATCATAAGTAAAATCTAGCACAGTAAAGTGGTCATTTAACATGGGAATATTTAAATTATAATCTCGATGAATATGTTCCACTTTACTGACTTCATGATTCTTCAATGTACCTGTTACTTGAGACAGCTGAGCACGAGATGGTGCCAGCCCTTTAACCTTATCGCCTTTAACTTCTACAATTTGATACGGAGATATCACATTCTCAATATTGGCAGACATGGGCTTACCAATCGTCTTAGTATTGCTCTTTTTACTATCTGTGCTATCAATATTATTTAAATCTGGTGAGAAATTCCACACCATAAACGTAAGCACGACACTCATCATAACTAATAGGAAAAGAATAATGGATTTAATATGCTCTTTACTCTTCATCCCAATCACCGTCGTCTATAACTTCACATGGAAGTGTAATAAATATCGATGTGCCTTGTCCTTCAACGCTATTCGCCCAAATTCTTCCATTATGCGCTTCTACAATCTCTTTCGAAATGGCAAGTCCTAAACCTGTACCACCCATTTTACGTGTACGCGCTTTATCTACACGATAGAAACGATCAAAGATTTTATCCACTTTATTAATAGGGATACCTATACCATTATCTTTAATACGAATCGTCATACGATTGTATAAAGCGTTTTGTTTCACGTGGAACTCGACGCGTTTTTCACCACGAGAATATTTCATCGCGTTAGTAATAACGTTATCAAACACTTGTGTCATCTTATCTGGATCAATTTCAGTAAAGATGGTTTCAGAAGGAATTTCACGTACAAACGTCGTGTCTTTCGCGGCCATTTCATGACGATTAATAATCTTATTAATGAACATGTTGAAGTCGACAATTTCCTTCGTAATTTGTTCGGATTCGTTATCCATTTTCGATAATTGCAGTAAATCATTAACAAGACGAATCATTCGTTCTGTCTCTTCACGTGTTACCGATAAGAAAGATGGTGCTAAATTATCATCTTTCCAAGCACCTTCTTCAAGCGCCTCTATGTAACTATTCATCGATGTTAAAGGTGTACGTAATTCGTGAGATACGTTCGCAACGAATTCACGACGTTCACGTTCAACTTGTTGTTGTTCCGTAACGTCATGTAATACGGCGATGTAACCTGTCACAAATCCAGTTTCTTGAACAATCGTACTGAAATTCACACGTGCAATGATGCCTTCATCTTCATTAATATCTAGTAAGAAGCTATCGTTATTCTCTTGAATTTCATCTAATGAGAATTCGTCTTCTAAATTTAATACACTTAGCATGTAATAACCGATTAAGTCTTCCTTAGACATACCTAACATTTTTATCGCCATATCATTGACGATACGCACACGACCACGTCGGTCTGTTGCAATAATACCGTCACTCATATGCGTGATAACTGAGTCTAAACGACGTTTCTCACTCTCAGTATTCGCTTGCGCCTCTTGAACTCGCTTAGACAAATTGTTGAAGGCTAAAGCTAATTCGCCGATTTCGTCATTACCATATATCTTAACGCGTTGCGTATAATTACCTTTAGACATCTCTACCGTCTGATTACGCATGTCCGTAATCGGCCTTGTAATCGTCCTTGCGATAAAGAAACCGAGTATAACGGTAATGAAGAGGGAAATCGCAGTACCGATAATGAATATTTGGTTAATATTATTCAACTGATTATATACATCATTAATATTCGATTCTATGTAAATATTACCAATCGTCTCGTTGCCATTCTTTACGGGTAAGTTGTAAATCCAAATTCGCTCTTTACCGCTACCATAGTCTTTTAAAACATTGTGACTATTAGATTCACCTAGCGATAAGGCTTTTTGAACGGAGTTATCATTAACCTTCTGATTAATCATATTATGTGATGATATCTTCGCTGTAGCCATGATAATTTGATCTTTATCAATAAAACGAATTTCTTCAATTTCTTGACGGTTGGCATACTCGTTTAATAAACTTTGAACTTCTTTTTGAGCGTTAGAGGGATCATCTCTGTATATCCGCTCAATGTTAACTTCAAGCTGTGTCGCATACTGTTTAATATTCTTCATGAAGTTATTTGTCAGTTCTTTTTCTAAACTATTAGTGAAATACAGACCGATGATCTGCATTCCAATAATAATCAATAACACATAAACAATAACAAGCTTGGTGTGAAGGGATTGTAACTGTTTCAGCCACTTCATAGTCGCAAGCCCCTAATCATGTTGTTGGAGGAAGTATCCAACGCCTCTACGTGTCACAATATATTCAGGGTGTGATGGATCATCTTCAATCTTCTCACGTAAACGACGAATCGTTACGTCTACTGTACGCACGTCGCCGAAGTAATCATAACCCCATACAGTTTGTAGTAAATGTTCACGTGTCATGACTTGACCCATATGTTTAGAAAGGTAGTGGAAGAGTTCAAACTCTCTGTGTGTTAATTCAATATCTTCCCCACGCTTTTTAATCGAGTAAGCATCTGGGTAAATGACAATATCTTTAATTGTAATTTCATTTGTCGTACCACTTACTTCTTGAGCTGGTTGTGAATAATGGCGACGTAAGTTCGCTTTTACACGTGCGATTAATTCACGTGTGCTGAACGGTTTCGTAACATAGTCATCCGCACCAAGTTCAAGACCTAAGACCTTATCGATTTCAGAGTCTTTCGCAGTTAACATAATAATCGGCATTTCGAATTTCTTACGTACTTCACGGCACACTTCCATACCGTCACGACCAGGTAACATGATATCTAATAATACGATGTCTGGTTCTTCCTCGTAGATTAAATCTACTGCATCATTACCATCATAGGCACAGTAAACATCATATCCTTCTTTTTTCAAATTAAATTCTAAGATGTCCGCAATTGGCTTTTCGTCATCTACAACAACAACTTTTCTTGCCATATCTATAAACCTCATTTCTCAAATTGTAGTTCTATATTTTATTATTCGTTCTTATGAATTAGTAAAGATTAAACTGTGATTTGATGCGTTTTTAATAAGTTTATAGCGCATATTAATCTACTATATAATTTACCATTAATATTCATGTAATTCTATTTTCATATTAAAAATTATAGAATAATATTCGTTTAAAGTTTACCACTCTAATTTAATATTACAAATAAGTTGAACCCTTTGAATACGGGACAAAAGTCGTAGTGAAGCCCATTTAACCCATTATTACAGAATGATGATACGACTCAATGGTTTAGTAGCAAGCTTTCTATTTTAAACATAAGAATAATATTAAGATTCTGTTGCGACGTCATACTTTTGTAATGCTAAAGAATGTATTACGATATTTAGCTTTTAGTATATTTTTTGATTTTTTGAAAAGGATATCTAAAAAGTTTAAAATGTGGATTTTCATGAGTAGTAAAATGAAGGCATAAAAAAATGCCTATCCTTTTGGATAAGCAATACGGTCTCGACGGGAATCGAACCCGCGATCTCCTGCGTGACAGGCAGGCGTGTTAACCGCTACACTACGAGACCTAAAAAATGGTGACTCCTACGGGACTCGAACCCGTGTTACCGCCGTGAAAGGGCGGTGTCTTAACCGCTTGACCAAGGAGCCGTTCTTAAGCACAAGATAGATTATAGCACAGGCTTTATTTTGAAGACAAGACATTTTTTACATAATTTTAATATTTTTTTATAATTCCTTAATTTTTTGGATAAACGTTGTAATAACAATGGTTTTAAGGTTACAAATGCTATATTTACCGCTCTTTTTACACTCATGTTTCTAAAAAAATAGGCATTGAACGAATCAATGCCTACAAATAAATGATATTGCCGGAATGATAGACGGGTTGCAGTGAGCAGATTGCTCAACAATTATACGCATCGCGCTAAAACTAAAGAACAGTTTTTGCTTGATGCTAGTAATTGTTCGCAACCTAAACGCTCACTTTCGCACCTTTTGATACACGGGCTACGAAAAGCAGGTCGTTCGACAATAATACGCTAATCGCTAAAATCAAAGAACGATTTTCGCTCATAGCTAGTTATTGCTCGCGACCTAACCGCTTTTCTTCGCACCTTTTCTTACCATAATTGTTCTAATAGGTTTGTTTGGTCACGGTCTGGGCCGACAGAGAAGATTGAAATACGTACATTACATAATTCAGAAATGCGTTCTAAGTATTTACGTGCATTATCTGGTAATTCTTCTAATGTACGGCAACCAGTGATATCTTCTTCCCATCCTGGTAACTCTTCAAAGATTGGTTTACAACGACGTAATTGATCTAAGTTAGCAGGATATTCTGTAATTTCTTCTCCATCTAATTCGTAAGCAGTACAAATCTTCACTGTATCAAGACCAGTAAGTACGTCGATAGAGTTAATAGATAAGTCTGTAATACCACTAACACGACGAGAGTGACGTAATACAACTGAGTCAAACCAACCTACACGACGTGGACGTCCTGTTGTTGTACCGTATTCACGACCAACTTCTCTAATATGATGTCCATCTTCATCAAATAATTCTGTAGGGAATGGACCATCGCCTACACGAGATGTATATGCTTTACATACACCAATCACTTTAGATACGAAAGTTGGGCCTACACCTGTACCAACTGTTACATTACCTGCAACAGGGTTACTTGAAGTTACGAAAGGATATGTACCATGGTCGATATCTAACATGACACCTTGTGCACCTTCAAATAAAACTTTTTCTTCAGCTACAAATGCATCGTCTAAGATTTTAGAAGTATCTGTAACAAATTCTTTTAAACGTTGACCTGCAGCATAGTATTCATCAAAGATTTCATCGAAACGTGGGCAAGTTTCATTAAACATGCCTTTGAAGTATGCATTTTTAACTTCAATGTTTTCTTTTAAACGTCTTTCAAATGTTTCTTTTTCTAATAAGTCAGCCATACGGATACCAATACGTTGTGCTTTATCCACATAAGCTGGTCCGATACCTTTCTTAGTAGTGCCGATTTTATTATCACCACGACGACGTTCTTCATATTCATCTTGTGCTAAGTGATATGGAAGAATGACTTGCGCACGGTTAGAAATACGTAAGTTTGAAGTAGATACACCACGTTCATTTAAACCGTCTAATTCTTTTAATAATGCAACTGGATCTACAACTACACCGTTACCTATAACTGCAAGTTTATCTTTATAAAATATACCTGATGGCACTAAATGTAATTTATAAGTTTCTCCACCAAATTGAATCGTATGACCTGCGTTATTACCTCCTGAAAAACGTGCAATAACATCTGCTTGTTCCGCTAAGAAATCTGTAATTTTACCTTTACCTTCGTCTCCCCATTGTGTCCCAACAACTACGATTGATGACATGTGAGCACCTCCAAAGTTTTCTCAATTAACCATTAAGTATTCTATCAATACGAACCTCATAATGCAAATAAAAATCGAACATTAATTTTAGCGTATATTAGTTCTACACTCTAACATCAATTTATTTAACAAAACTGTTAAAACCTTGATAATACAACGATTTAAACTCATTTACCAAAAAACTATTACACATACTTACGCTCAAATTCTATCATCAAAATAAAACAAAAACCGTACATTAAATTGATAATATAATTTAATGTACGGTAAAATATTTTTTATGACATTTCTGCATGTGCATAATCAATGTCTGTAAATTTATTATATTGTTTCATGAAGTGTAACTTCACAGTACCAGTCGGACCATTACGTTGTTTAGCGATAATGATTTCAATTTCACCATTTTCATCATTCGATTGTGGTTCGAAATTTCCACCGTCATCGTCATCTTCGCCTTCACCGCGATTATAATAATCATCACGATATAAGAAGGCAACGATATCCGCATCTTGCTCGATAGAACCTGATTCACGAATATCACTCATCATTGGTCGTTTATCTTGACGTTGTTCCACGCCACGAGATAACTGACTTAGTGCAATAACAGGACATTCTAATTCACGAGCAATCGCTTTTAAAGTACGTGAAATTTCAGATACTTCTTGTTGTCTGTTATCAGAAGCACGTGAACCACTACCTTGAATTAACTGTAAATAGTCAATCACAATCATGTCTAAACCATGTTCTTGTTTTAAACGTCGGCATTTAGAACGTAAATCTGTAATTCGAATACCAGGTGTATCATCAATGAAGATCTTGGTACGTGATAATTTACCGACTGCTATTGTAAATCGATTCCAGTCTTCTTCTGTCATCGTACCTGTACGTAGTCGATTGGAATCCACATTACCTGAACTACAAATCATACGTGTTGCTAATTGGTCTGCCCCCATCTCAAGTGAGAAAATGCCGACAGTATAATTACCTTCATGTGTCGCTACCTTTTGAGCAATGTTAAGAGCGAAGGCAGTCTTACCTACTGAAGGACGGGCAGCTAAGATAATTAAGTCATTTCTGTTAAATCCAGCTGTCATTTGGTCTAAATCACGATAACCCGTAGGAATACCCGGAGTTTGACCACTATTTTGGTCGAGCTCTTCAGCTGTTTCATAAACTTGTCCTAATACATCTCTAATATCCTTAAATCCATCACTTTGACGATTAGAGGATAATTCAAGAATACGTCGCTCTGCATCACTTAATATCGCATCTAATTCAAGTTCATTATCATAACCATCGTTGGCAATACTATCCGCAGTTTGAATTAATCTGCGTTTTAATGCATGGTTTGCGACGATATTTGTATAATACTGAATGTTACGTGTCGTTGGTACATTATTTGAGAGTTCCGCTAAATATTGAGGACCACCAGCCTCGCTTAATGTACCTTCTTTCGTTAATTGATCCATTAACGTTACGACATCAATTTCATCACCATCTTCATTTAAGTTCATCATCGCTCTGAAGATGTGTTGGTGGGCACCTCTATAAAAGGACTCAGGAAGGAGCACTTCCTGAGTCGAATTAATCAATTGTGGATCTAAAATAATTGCACCTAAGACAGATTGTTCAGCTTCATTATTATGTGGCATTTGCTTTTGCTCATACATATTATCCATTAATCATTACACCTCTAAATCCATCTTAATTTTCACAAATCATAGTGCAACATTGTTATTTGAAAATTTTTAGTCATTAGTTCACTTATCGTAGTTGAATGACACTCAAATACATAGTTTTTAATGAACTTAAGTGCTTCAGCACTTACGTAAGTAGTTCTAATGATTAGAATCAAAGAACTACTTTACCCGCTTCTTACTTCTCTACAGTGTGAACACGGATTGTACCTTCAACTTCTTTGTCTAATTTAACAGGCACATTTGTATAACCTAATGCATGGATACCTTGAGGTAAATCCATTTTACGTTTATCAATTTTAATATCGTGTTGTGTTTTAAGTGCTTCAGCAATTTGTTTAGTACTTACAGAACCAAACAATTTGCCTCCTTCACCAGTTTTAGCACTCACTTCAACTTCAATTTCTTCTAATTTTGATTTTAAGGCTTTAGCGTCATCAATTTCTTTTTGTCTATCCGCTTCAGCACGTTTATTTTGTTGTTCCAATTGTTTCAAATTACCTGGAGTTGCTTCAACAGCATAATTATTTTTAATTAAAAAGTTATTTGCATACCCTACTGGTACATCTTTAATTTCGCCTTTTTTACCTTTACCTTTAACATCTTGTGTGAAAATTACTTTCATGCGTCTTCACTCCTACTCATTTGTTCTGTAATTGCTTGTTGTAATTGTTCTATCGCTTCTTCAATTGATAATCCTTTCAATTGTGTTGCAGCATTAGTTAAGTGACCACCGCCACCTAAGGCTTCCATCGTTAATTGAACATTAATAGAGCCTAATGAACGTGCTGAAATACCGATTAAGTTATCTTCACGTTTAGCTACTACATAAGAAGCTTCTATACCTTCTAAACTTAACAACTCATCCGCAGCTTGTGCAACTGTAACAGGATGATAAATTTTTTCGTTAGAACCATGTGCAATTGCAATGCCATTATCTTGAACTTCAACCGTTCGAATAAGTTCTGAACGATTAATATACGTATCGACGTCATCTTTTAAGAAGTGTTGCGTTAATATCGTATCTGCACCATGGGCACGTAAATAGCTTGCCGCGTCAAACGTTCTAGAACCTGTACGCAATGTGAAGTTACGTGTATCAACAATGATACCTGCATACATAACAGTAGATTCTAAACGTGTTAAACGTTGTTCAGTTGGTTGATATTCTAATAACTCTGTTACAAGTTCTGCAGTCGAGCTTGCATAAGGTTCCATATATACTAATAATGGGTTAGAAATAAAGCTTTCTCCTCGTCTATGATGGTCAATCACGACTTTACGATTAGCTTTATTTAGAATGTTCTCATCTAATACCATTTCTGGTTTATGCGTATCCACAACGACAATTGTAGATTTAGATGTCATCATATCCCATGCTTCATCTGATGTAACAAATCGTTCTTTCAACTCAGGTTTCTTATCGATTTCATCCATCACTCGGCGTAACGTTGGATCAATATCTTCCTCGTTTAAGACAACATAGGCCTCTAAATTATTCATTAATGCGAATCTTGAAACCCCAATTGCCGCACCTATAGCATCTAAGTCAGGACGTTTATGTCCCATAATGATAACTTTATCGCCTTCAGTTAATATATCCTTTAATGCGTGAGAAATAACACGCGCTCTTACACGTGTACGTTTTTCCATCGGGTCAGTCTTACCGCCATAGAATCGCACGTTTCCGTTCATATTCTTAATAGCTACTTGGTCACCACCACGACCTAATGCTAAATCTAGACCAGATTGTGATAATTCACCAAGATCGATTAAGTTCTCTGTACCTTCTCCGACACCGATACTTAATGTTAATTGAGCACGGTAACCGACACTCTTTTCACGTAATTGGCTAAGGATTTCAAAGTTAGATTCTTCGATTTCGGCTAATATCTTTTGATTTAAATACGCTACGAACTGGTCAGAATTATATCGTTTAAAGTAAATATTGTATTCTGATGCCCAACGACTAATCACTCGTGTTACCATTGAGTTGATTTCAGAACGTTGCGTGTCGTTCATATTTTGCGTAATTTCATCGTAGTTATCTAAGAATAACGTTGCGATGATTGGCTTTGATTCTTCATATAACTCATTAGTTTGTACTTCATCTGTAATATCGAAGAAATATAAACAACTTTCTTCTTCTGAATGTCGAACGTGGTAATGATATTGACCATGTTCGATTTCAACTTCTTGTACCTTTTCAAGCTGCTTTAAAATATTCGGAAAAACTTCATTGACTGGTTCTGAGATGACATTCGTTTCTAAGTGTTCAGACATGTACTGGTTAATCCATTCAATATGGTCATCAGCATCAAGCACGACCATACCAATAGGTAATCGTTTAATTGCTCTGTTGCTTCCAGCCGAGATGTGACCACTTAAGTTATCCACATAATTATCCATTTTCAATAAGGCTTGTCTGACTAACACGATGCTAATAATAATCATCACGACTAAAATAGCTGCTGCAATTGTAGCGACTAATGGTTTAAAGATAAACCATACAACTACAAGTGCAATCGAAGTGAGTACCATTAGAATAAATGGTATCAGTAGAGCCTTCTTAGTGGATTGACGGTTCATTATTCCACCTCTATTCACTTTTTAAAGTCATTTTTTAATCATTCGTTTTAAATTAATTCCTAAATCAAGTACGCCAAGTAATGCAATGATATGTGTTGCTGGTGTAATAATTGTCCCCACAACCATCAGCAATATCGTTACAGCGTTTGGTATACGTTTTGCTTTACCAAAGAAATGAATTACACTCAATCCTTGGATATACATCAGTAATGATAACACAACTTCGAAATTTAACACGATACTTTGGAAAGTACTTGGTTCAGTAGCGAACATTACACAAAGTAAAACAACCATATATACCCATAGTAATGAACGGTTAAGCTGCCAAGCAAATAAAGGTTTAAAAATTGGTGTAGCTACTTTAAATTTACGAAGAATTGGAAATGTAATAATTAAATTAATTAAGACTAAAATAAAGACCGTAATGATAATAAAACTCGGAAGTTGAACTGCCGTTTGACGGAAACCTTCTTCTAAGATTGTTTTATAATCTGCTTCAACACCTGTTGTTACAACAGCATTATGCATTGTATCTTTAAAAGGCTTAATTAATGTCGTAGCGCTAGGTATCTTTTTAAACGTTTGTAATAACATAAATGCGACTAAAGTAAATATACTTAAATATGTTGTAGCTATAAATAAGATGCGTTCTTTAGAGGCACGTTCTTTCAATAATTGGCCAATAATAAAGCTAAGTATTAAAACTAAAATCATGGCACTTAATACAAATGTATTACCCAACAATGTGGTAAGAATTACTGTGATCAAAGCTCCAATTCCAAATGATGGAATAGACTTATTCCATAAAATAATACCTGGAATTGTAGCGAATAAACATAGAATTAATCCAAGTACTGGTAATACATACGTAACTAAAGCAACCATAACAAGTGCAATTGTTCCTATAATTGTTGCTTTAGGATGTACTTTTGAAAACAAATTCGCCACTCCTATACTATTTTGACTATAACTTCTATTTTAACCTCTAAGCAAAATTAAAACAAATTGTGAAGATTGAGGTATAGCATAAGACTATAACAATGTGTTTTTACTTCCATAGCGACCTACCCGCTTCGTCTATTTCCGCTTAAATTTCGTTACTTTAAGAAAATGATACAAGTTAGGTGCCCAATCATTAAAATTTAATAAAAAGCCATCATGACCTACATTATCTGGAACAAAGAAATGACGATGATATTTAAATCGCTCCCCTACTGCCCTTACTTGATCATCTGGATATAATAAATCATCCGTAAATCCCATTGTTAAGACCTTAGTATCTAGAGATTGATAAACATCATCTACATTCGTACGTCCGCGATCAACATTATGGCTATCTAAAACATTTAGCATTGTTAAATAACATGACAAATCATACGTTTCTTTAAATTTATTACCTTGATGTCGTTGATAACTCACCACTTCATCTGGTGAAAAGCGTTGGTCGTAACTTTTAGATGAACGATACGTTAGAAAGCCTAATTGTCGCGCAATACTAAGACCTTCTTTGCCACCAAGATGAATCGCTTCTCGTGCAATTTCATTGAAAGCACGACTATATGACGACGTCTTATCAGTCGCTGCTAGAATAACCGCCTTATCCACTTCGAATTGTTGATTATATAGAAGCTCCATGACTTGCATGCCACCTAGACTACCACCAATTAAAATATTAATCTTGTTGAAACCAAGTGCGCGTATGCCCAGTTCAATAGCTTTTACAATATCTCTCAAAGTTAAATGCTTTGGAAAATTTGGATTAGTTAAAGGAGAACTTGAACCAAAAGGACTACCAATAACATTAAACGTTAGAAATTGATAATCATAAATCGGCATATAACCACCGTCTATAATTTCACGCCACCAACCAGGCTCGTCATCTGTGCCATATGTTAGATGATTACCAGTAAGTGCGTGACACACTACAACAAGCGGTTGACCAGCATAGCCTACATGTTCATAACGCAATTGTAAATTATCAATCATTTCACCTGATTCAGTTGTAAAGGGTCCTAGATTTAATGTTTCTACTGTGTAATTGGTCATGCGGTTACCTCCTTTTAAATAAAAAAATCGCCTATACTCTATTCTTAAAGTATGAGGCGATTTGTCTCCATTACTTATCATTCGAGTATCTCGTTGGTAGTAGCACCGTGCGTATGCATCGCCGGTTGCTGAAGTTTCTCAGGGCCGTGTCCCTCCACTTCTCTTAATAAGTTTTTTATCTCTATTCATTTACTGCGTATTTATAAAATAGTATCAATGTACCATTTATGTTCTAGACTTTTATTGTATCTAATTGTAAAACCAACTTCAATTGTTAGTTGTTAGGTTCTGCCTTTTCTAAAAGAAGAAACGTAAACCTGCTATAAGAACAATACCCACTAATATTGTTGTCGTAAGACTTCGTGTAAAAAGCGCAACAAAAACAGTTGGAATTGTTACTAAAACAAATGGGATATTGAGTGTATATCCTGCTACGCCCTCTTGTTGCTCGATAATGCCATCTAATATAAGTGCTGTAAATAATGTAATTGGTATAAACGATAACCATTTAATTACCGTTTCTGAAAGTTGAATACGTGAAATCATTAAGAATGGAACTACTCGAATAATTAAAGTTACAAGTCCACACAACACGATTAATATAAACATGTGCCAAGATGTTGTCATTTATCCATCACCACCCCTAATGTTGCTGCTAACATAGATGCAATTAAAATTGCGACGTATGACGGCATGAACCAGCTTAAACTGAGCATCATCACGATGACAAATACGATAAGTACTATGTAAATTCTAAGTTTAGATGAAGTGATTGATTCAAATTGTGCCATTGTTAAAAAGATAAACATCGCGGTAATCGCAAAATCAAGACCTAACATATCTGGATTAGATATGTATTTACCAAGTAACGCACCAACAATGCTTGCTAGTGCCCAAAATGAATATGCAGTTAGATTCAATCCATGTAACCAACGATCGTTTATCTTCTCCCCTTTTAAATGAGGCGTAATTGCGACGCCAAAGGTTTCATCTGTCAAAATTGAAGACAAGCCTAGTCGATTCCAAATACCATAATCTTTATAATTAGGTGCTAACGTCATTGAAAGTAGGAAGAAACGTGAATTGACAATCAATGTTGTAAGGACAATGGCAGAAATCGGTGTTCCAGTAGCCACAAGCGCACATATAATAAATTGTGCTGCACCAGCATACACAAGCAAACATAATAATAGTATCTCGATGATACTAAAGTGTTGTGAAGCCGCCACTATTCCAAATGATAGTCCAATTCCAACGTAGCCTAATAAAGTAGGTATACATTCTTTAACGCCCTGTTTAAATGTCACATGTGATGTCATCTTTGTAACCTCCTTTATTCTTTTTATTTTTATAAAGTAATATACTAATAATTTTAGTCTAATATACGGATGCTAGAGTGGCAACAACATTAGACACAGGGTTGTGTGATGTTAGACTGAAAGACCACTTAGAAGCATTGATTTGAAAAGATTTTGAATGTGTCTGTTTTTTGTCGACAACGGTTGATTTACCTCTTAAAAAGTAGTCTAAATTAGCCCTTTTTACTTCATCCCTTTATTAAGAAAAAGTGGAATTTTATGCAATTAATTATTAGAAATATACTAAGAGAATATGGACTAAATTTAATATATTAGAATCTCATATGTAAGGACGAAAAAAACTGAGAAAAGCTCGGTAAGAGCATTTTCTCAGTTTAGTAGGCTACTGCGAATTTGCGATGTAGCCATAACATATTCATTTTAATCTGTACTTCTTACTAACTAATGAATTAGCCATTAACTGGACGGATTTCAGTTTTACCACCCATGAATGGTACTAATGCTTCTGGAATTGTGATTGAACCATCTGCATTTTGATAATTTTCAACGATAGCTGCAAATGTACGTCCTACAGCAAGTCCACTACCGTTTAAAGTATGTGCTAATTCTGGTTTAGAAGCGGCATCACGTTTGAAGCGGATGTTAGCACGACGCGCTTGGAAATCAGTACAGTTTGAGCAAGAACTAATTTCTTTATAGTTGTCATAACTTGGTAACCATACTTCTAAGTCGTATGTTTTGCTAGCACTGAAACCGATGTCGCCAGTACATAAGATAACACGACGATATGGTAAACCTAATTCTTCAAGAATTGCTTCAGCATTTTGTGTCATATCTTCTAAAGCGTCCCAAGAATCTTCAGGTTTTTCGATACGGACCATTTCAACTTTGTCGAATTGGTGTAAACGGATTAAACCTCTTGTATCTCTACCAGCTGATCCTGCTTCACTACGGAAACAAGCTGTTTGAGCAGTGAATTTTTCTGGTAATACGCCTGGTTGGATGATTTCATCTCTGTAGAAGTTTGTTAATGGAACTTCTGCAGTTGGAATTGTGTATAAACCTTCTTTTTCAACTTTGAATAAATCTTCTTCAAATTTAGGTAATTGTCCAGTACCAAACATTGTATCTGCGTTAACTAATTGAGGTGTCATCATTTCAGTATAACCGTGTTGCGTTGTATGTTTAGTAAGCATGTAGTTCATTAATGCACGTTCTAATAATGCACCATCTTTAGTTAAGTATACGAAACGCGCACCTGAAATTTTTGCAGCACGTTCAAAGTCTGCCATTTTTAATTCTTCTACTAAGTCCCAGTGTGCTTTTGGTTCAAAGTCAAATTCACGAGGTGTTCCCCATTTTTTAACTTCAACGTTTTCTTCATCAGAATCCCCTTGTGGTACATCTTCAGCAATTAGGTTAGGGATACGGATTAAGATATCTCTAACTTTATTATCCACTTCGTTAAGTTTAGCGTCGTTTTCTTTGATTTCGTCACCAAGTTCACGCATTTCTTTGATTACGTCGTCTGCATTTTCTTTGTTACGTTTCTTTTCAGCGATTTCTTCACTTACTTTGTTACGACGTGCTTTCATTTCTTCAGTTTTACCGATTAATTGACGACGTTCGTTATCTAATTCTAATACTTCGTCAACTACTTTAGGATCATCTCCACGTAGTTCAATTTTGCTCTTAACTGTGTCTGCTTGTTCTCTAAATAGTCTAATGTCTAACATGTAATACTCATCCTTCCCAATTTTTGAAAAATTTAATTTCGGATAACATGCGTATTTTCAATAAAAAAAGACCACATCCCCTTTACAAGGGACGTGGTCTACGCGTTGCCACCCTATTTAACAATTTAACACTACATATGTATCAAATTGCACTTTCCTTAAAATAACGGTTATTACCGGTTGTTCACAATTGTAGGTAGATTCGCATAACAATCAATTACTTGTTCACACTCAACACAAGCTCTCTGAAATTAATTGATTATGTTACTTGTCCCACGAACAATAACTTATTAAGTTATTTTTAATATAGCAAACTCCTTTATAATTAGCAAGTAAATGGTAAATAATATTATATTCATGCTAGTCGTAAACACCCTCTATTAACCAACATAATCACTTCCCACCATTCATTACAAAATAATCTTCATAATAGTGTTGACGAAAGTCATTCACAGGTATAATATTTTCTATTGTATTTAAAAAGGTCATAAACAAACATTCAAATTTAAAACTCAACAAGCGAGTTAGTTGTTGATGCTTTCGCTACGCATCTCATCGTCACTTAAAATTTGAGTTATATATAGAATTGACAATAATCACATTTTTACAATTTAGTATTATACGTTCGAAACGTCTTCAAGGGAGGGTTTAATTCATGGAAACATTAACAACAGTTAATATTCCGAAAAGAAAAGAAGAGACACATAAAGGTGACTATGGAAAGATTCTACTGATAGGTGGAAGTGCCAATTTAGGGGGCGCAATCATGTTGGCTGCGCGTGCGTGTGTTTATAGTGGAAGTGGATTAATTACAGTAGCTACACATCCTACAAATCATGCTGCACTTCATTCTCGTTGCCCAGAAGCGATGGTTATCGATATTAACGACACTAAAATGTTAACTAAAATGATTGAGAACACAGATAGTATTTTAATTGGACCAGGCTTAGGTGTCGATTTCAAAGGTAATAACGCAATTACGTTTTTACTACAAAATATTCAGCCACATCAAAACTTAATTGTTGATGGTGATGCTATAACGATATTTAGTAAATTAAAACCTGATATCCCAACTTGCCGTGTTATCTTTACGCCACATCAAAAGGAATGGGAACGTTTGAGTGGTATCCCTATTGAAGAACAAACTTATGAACGTAATAGAGAAGCTGTAGATAAGTTAGGTGCTGCAGTTGTACTGAAAAAACACGGTACTGAAATATTCTTCAAAGACAAAGAATATAGACTTGCCATTGGTACACCGGCAATGGCGACTGGTGGCATGGGAGATACCTTAGCTGGTATGATTACAAGCTTTGTTGGACAATTTGATGATTTTAGAGATGCGATCACAAGCGCAACTTATACACATAGTTATATTGGAGAGAAATTATCTGAATCTATGTATGTCGTACCACCTTCACGTCTAATTAGTGAAATTCCATACGTTATGAAAGAATTAGAAAACTAAATTAAATATAACAAATAAGACTTCCCTGGTATTAGGGAAGTCTTATTTTTTGAAGAAATCAATATTGTTGTAACTTTCTATAATTGATTAGCCTTCTATTCTTTAGTTTTCGTCATCTTCATCATTGTTAGATGCATTTTCAATGTCTTCATTTACACGATCCATGAAGTCTTGTCTAACTTCAATACGTTCATCTGTTGCATCTTCATCAGATGAAACTGTAGTTTCTTCGTCCGCTTCAGTATGAAGTGCGTTACCTGGTGTATCATCATCAATTACTTCTTCACTAGGACTTTCAGTACTTTCTGCATTTGATTCACCATTTTCAGTTTGAGCAGCCTCAGTCGCATCTTCATCTTCTGTTTTATCAATAACTTTAGCAACTGTTGATACAAATTGATCATCGCCTAATTTCATTAAGCGAACACCTTGAGTTGCACGACCATTTTGAGAAATATCTTCTACTTCTAAACGAATGATAACGCCACTATTTGTAACAATCATTAAGTCTTCTTCGCCATTAACAGTTGTGATACAAACGATATTACCATTACGTTCAGTAATCTTCGCAGTCTTGATACCTTTACCACCACGATTTGATAAGCGATATTCGCTCACTGGCGTACGTTTACCATAACCATTTTCAGTGACGACTAACACTTCATCTTCGCTATCGGCATGTGCAACATCTAGACCTACAACGACATCATCTTCACGTAATGAGATACCTCTTACACCTGCAGCAGTACGACCTAATGGACGTAAACTTGTTTCTGCAAATCTAATTAATGAAGCATGAGATGTTCCAATCAAGATATCTTGGTTACCATCTGTAAGACGTACTGCAATTAATTCATCGTCTTCTTTAAATCCAATCGCAATCTTACCGTTCTTATTGATATGTGAGAAATTGCTTAAAGCAGAACGTTTCACAATACCATTTTTAGTTGCAAATACTAAGTAACTATCTTCATCTTCAAGGTTTCTAACAGCAATCATCGTACTGATTGTTTCATCATTATCTAATTCAATCGCATTGATGACTGGAATACCTTTAGATTGGCGAGATAATTCTGGAACTTCGTAACCTTTAAGTTTATAAACACGACCTTTATTCGTGAAGAATAGAACGTGGTCATGTGTACTTAACGTTACAAGTTGACTTACGAAATCTTCTTCCAATGTATTCATACCTTGAACGCCGCGTCCGCCACGGTGTTGTGAACGATACGTTGAAACTGGTAAACGTTTAATATAGTTATTATGGCTTAATGTGATGACGATTTGTTCTTCAGGAATTAAATCTTCATCTTCTAAATCATCTAAGCCACCTAATTGAATTTCTGTACGACGTTCGTCACCAAAACGTTCTTTAATATCAGTTAACTCATCACGAACTAATTGAAGTAAAACTTCGTCATCGGCTAAGATTTCTTCAAGTTCAGAAATATAACCGAGTAATTCGTTGTATTCATTTTCAATTTTATCTCGTTCTAAACCAGTTAAACGTCTCAAACGCATATCTAAAATAGCTTGCGCTTGACGTTCAGACAATTTAAAACGCTCTTGCAATGTTTCCATAGCGACTTTATCTGTTTCTGATTCACGAATTGTCGTAATAATCTCATCGATATGATCTAACGCTATACGTAAACCTTCTAAGATATGTGCTCGGTCTTTCGCCTTTTTCAAGTTGTATTCAGTACGACGACGTACAACTGTCTTTTGATGTTCTAAATATTCAACTAAAGCTTGTTTTAAATTGATTAATTTTGGACGTCCATTAACAAGTGCAATCATATTAACACCAAATGAAGTTTGTAATGGTGTCTGTTTATATAAATTGTTTAAAATAACATTGGCATTTGCATCTTTACGAACATCGATTACTACTCTAACGCCAGTACGTAAACTTGTTTCATCACGTAAATCAGTAATACCTTCAATTTTCTTTTCACGAACAAGTTCTGCAATCTTCTCAATCATACGTGCTTTATTAACTTGATACGGGATTTGAGTCACTACGATACGTTGGCGACCGCCACCTCGCTCTTCAATTTCCGCACGTGCACGCATTTGAATTGATCCTCGACCTGTTTCATAAGCACGTCGGATGCCACTTTTCCCTAGAATTAAACCAGCTGTTGGAAAATCAGGGCCTTGAATATCTTCCATAAGTTCTGCAATCGTTACATCTGGATTCTTACTTAAATGTAAAACACCGTTGATGACTTCAGTTAAATTGTGAGGAGGAATATTTGTTGCCATACCTACAGCGATACCTGATGCACCATTAACTAATAAGTTAGGGAAACGAGAAGGTAAGACTTCCGGCTCTCTTTCAGTACCATCATAGTTATCTAGAAAATCGATTGTATCTTTGTTAATATCACGCAATAATTCTAACGTAATCTTAGTCATCTTCGCTTCAGTATAACGCATGGCAGCGGCACCATCGCCGTCCATTGAACCAAAGTTACCTTGACCATCGACAAGTGGATAACGATAACTGAATGTTTGTGCCATTCTGACCATGGCATCATAGATTGATGAGTCTCCGTGAGGGTGATATTTACCCATTACATCCCCAACAATACGTGCTGATTTTTTATATGGTTTATCAGGTGTCATACCTTGTTCATTTAAGCCATATAAGATACGACGGTGTACAGGTTTTAAACCATCACGTACATCAGGTAACGCACGTGAAACGATAACGCTCATTGCATAGTCTAAGAATGATTCGCGCATCTCGCTGGTTATATTTCGTTCATTTATTCTTGATTGAGGTAAGTCAGCCATCAAGATATCCTCCTTCTATAATCAATTCACTTAAAATAGCAAGACTGCAAGCCATTATGCTGTACAGTCTTCAAGATTTTCAATACTAGACGTTAACTTAGAAATCTAAGTTCGCATATACTGCATTGTCTTCGATAAATTGTCTACGATTTTCAACTACATCACCCATTAACATTTCAAATGTTTGGTCCGCTTCAATCGCATCTTCTAATTTAACTTGTAACATCATACGGTTTTCAGGATTCATAGTCGTTTCCCATAATTGATCCGCATTCATTTCTCCTAAACCTTTATAACGTGATATTTGCCATTTAGGTGTAGGGCTTAATTCTGATTTCAATTTATCAAGTTCACGATCATTAAATACATAATATTTTTGTTTGCCTTGTGCTAATTTATACAATGGCGGTTGTGCAATATACACATATCCCGCTTCGATTAGTGGTCTCATGAAACGATAGAAGAACGTTAGTAATAAAGTTCTAATATGCGCGCCATCCACATCAGCATCTGTCATGATTACAATTTTATGATAACGTGCTTTAGAGATATCGAACTCGCCACCAATACCAGTACCAAAGGCTGTAATCATTTGACGTATTTCATTATTGTTAAGAATACGATCTAATCGTGCTTTTTCAACGTTTAAGATTTTACCTCTCAATGGCAAGATAGCTTGTGTTTTAGAGTCACGACCTTCTTTTGTAGACCCCCCGGCAGAGTCACCCTCTACTAGGAAGATTTCACTTTCTTCAGGTTTCTTACTTGAACAGTCTGCAAGTTTACCTGGTAAGCTTGAAATTTCTAAAGCTGATTTACGACGTGTCACTTCACGTGCTTTCTTAGCTGCGACACGTGCGCGTGATGCCATGATTCCTTTTTCCACAACGATACGTGCAACATTTGGATGTTCATATAAGAAACGTTCAAAATGCTCGGCAAACAATCTATCAACAATTTGGCGTACTTCAGAGTTACCTAATTTCGTTTTAGTTTGTCCTTCGAATTGAGGATCACCGTGTTTAATTGATACGACGGCAGTTAAACCTTCACGTGTATCTTCACCAGACAATCTTTCTTTATCGTCTTTGATAATCTTACTTTGTGTTCCATAGCTATTTAATATACGCGTTAAGGCACGTTTGAAACCATCTTCATGCGTACCACCTTCATAAGTATGAATATTATTCGCATAAGATAATAAGTTCGTTGCATAACCGCTGTTATATTGCATAGCGATTTCTATTTCTACATCATCTTTAGTTTGATGAATATAAATAGGTTCTTCATGAATAGGCTCTTTATTTTCGTTTAATAGTTCAACGTAAGATTTAATACCGCCTTCATAGTGATATGTATCTTCGCGTTGCTCTACATCTTCACGCTCATCTCTTAAAGTGATTGAAATACCTTTGTTCAAGAATGCAAGCTCTCTAATACGCTTTTGTAGCGTTTCATAGTTATAAACAGTTGTTTCAGTGAATATCTCACCATCTGCTTTAAAGCGAATGACTGTACCTGTTTTATCAGTGCTACCTACTTCCTTAAGATCAAATTGAGGTACACCTTTTTTATATGCTTGATGATAGATTGTATCGTTACGATGAACGTATACCTCTAAATCTTCAGACAATGCGTTAACAACTGAAGAACCTACACCATGTAGACCACCAGATACTTTATAACCGCCACCGCCGAATTTACCACCAGCATGCAGTACAGTTAAGATAACTTCAACTGCTGGACGACCCATTTTTTCTTGAATATCAACAGGAATGCCTCGACCATTGTCAGTTACTTTAATCCAATTGTCTTTTTCAATAATAACTTCGATTTGATTTGCATAACCAGCAAGTGCCTCGTCGATACTGTTATCCACGATTTCCCATACTAAGTGGTGCAAACCTCTTTCTGAAGTTGACCCTATATACATACCAGGTCTTTTACGAACGGCTTCTAACCCTTCTAATACCTGTATCTGTCCAGCACCATAGTTATCTGTGTTGTTTACATCTGACAATGTATTCACCATCACTTTCTATTACTTTATAATTTCACCTTGATTGATTCGATAAAGCTTAGCATTATTCATAATTTCATGATCTATGCCGTCTACAGATGTTGTTGTTACAAAGGTTTGTACTTTATGTTGAATCGTGCTTAATAGATGTGTTTGTCGAGAATCATCTAATTCGCTTAACACATCATCCAATAATAAGATTGGATATTCTCCAACTTCAATATTCATTAACTCTATTTCTGCTAATTTAATGGATAATGCAGTCGTACGTTGTTGCCCTTGAGATCCATATGTTTGTGCATCCATATCATTTACATTAAAGCCCAAATCATCTCTATGTGGTCCAAATAAACAGACGCCTCTATCCATTTCTCGCTTAATATTGTCATTCAATAGCGTAATCACTTCGTCCAATAACGTCTGTTCATCTTCGCTCATATCACTGAGTTTAATACTTGGTAAATAAGTTAATGACAACGTTTCTCTCTCATTCGTGATACCTGCATGAATCGGTTTAGCCAATGATTCTAATTCTTTGATGAAATGCTCTCGTCTCAACGTTACATTTAAAGCATATTGTGCAAATTGTTGGTTTAAGACTTCTAACATTGTAGTGTCTTGTTTCTGGCCCAATTGCAGTTGCTTTAAGTAATTATTTTTCTGTTTGAGAATTCGTTGGTATTGAGCCAAATCATTTAAATATACTGCAGATATCTGACCTAATTCCATATCAATAAAGCGTCTTCGTATCTGAGGGGAGCCTTTGACAATATTTAAATCTTCTGGCGCAAAAAGAACCACGTTAAGATGTCCAACATACTGAGTTAGTCGACTTTGTTCTAAGTGGTTCACTTTTACTTGTTTACCTTTTTTAGTTATAAACATCGTTAGTGGCATCGTTCCATGTCTATAATTTAGTACACCCTCTATTTTAGCATACTCTGAGTTAAACCGTATAAGCTCCTTATCATTCGATGTACGATGACTTTTGGCTAAAGCTAATGTGTAAATTGATTCAAGCAAATTCGTCTTCCCTTGTGCATTTTCTCCGATCAGAATATTCACATCAGGATGACATTCGAGCGTAACTTCTTCATAGTTACGATAATTTTCTAATTGGAGTGTTTTAAGTTTCATTGTTCACCTTGATGAATAATGATTACAGAATCAATTTCAGGGATATCTGGGAAATCAATTCGATCTTGGTTAGCTAGTTTTTTACCACGACGTGTTTCGCGCTCGCCATTAATTAGAACTTCAACATCTTGTAAGAACCATTTAGCTTGTCCACCTGATTCAATAATGCCTTCCGTTTTAAGAAATTGGCCTAACGTAATATCGCCTTCAACTACTACTTCTTGAACCAAAATAATCGCTCCGTTTCTTTATGTGTCATTAATATATTATACCTTTTTTAGGTTTAAATTTCATTTAAAATGGAATGTGAAACCGTTTACTTCACAATATCTTTTTACATATTTAATTTTAGTAGGAAAATTAGTTATATTTTTCAATTTGAAGCGGCATTTTTAAAGAAAATTGTAGATTACAAATGAGGTTGTATAGAGAATAGCCTGATTTTTAATTTTAAGGGCCATTTTAGCTTGATGATATATTATTTAGAGTTATCCACTAGTGAATAACTTTTGTGTCTATATTAAAGGCTGAATGAGCTTAAATTAAATAAAAGGAGTTACGACAGAATTTCTTTTGAATTCGTCGTAACTCCAAAATAATAGCTTTTAAAACTAATACGTTCTTATTGGTAAAATTAATTGTGTAACAGAATCATCTTCTTTTGGTTTAAGGATGAATGGTTTCATCGTACCAAAGAATTCAACTTCAACTTCATCATTATCTATCGCTTTTAACGCATCCATCATATAACGAGAGTTGAAAGAAATCTTCAAGTTGCCACCCTCTACATCCGTTGCTGTAACTTCTTCTTTTACAGTACCAATCTCAGGTGACGTAGATGATAATTCTACAACATCATTACCCGTACTTAACTTAATAACATTGTTGCCACCTTCTCGTGCCAATAAAGAGGCACGATCGATTGCGTGATAGAATTCACCGTTGTCTAAGCCTAATTTAATTTCGTAATTCTCAGGGAATAAACGTGTTGTATCAGGATAATGTCCTTCTAATAAGCGAGAAATAAAGTTTACATTTCCAACTTTAAATAAAACTTGATTTGAAGCAAAGAAAATATCAATCTCTTCATCGCTATCACTCATAATTTTATTTAATTCTGATAAAGCTTTACCTGGAATGATGACATTTTTGTTTTCAGAGTCATCTTCTAATTTTAACTTTCTTACAGCCAAGCGGTGTGAATCGGTCGCAGTGCATATTAATTCATTATCTTGTATAAGCCAGTTAACACCAGTAAGTACTGGGCGTGTTTCTGAGGTGGACACTGCGAAATTTGTTTGTGCAATGATATTTTTTAATACTTTTACTGATAATTGGATTGCATCATCACGTGATACTTGAGGTAATAATGGATATTGATCAGGATCTAAACCACTTAAGTTAAATTCAGAATGTCCTGAAGTAATCAGTGTTTGAAATTGTTCATTTGTTGATAATTTAACATCTTTACCTGGTAGTTTTTTAATAATATCTACGAAGAAACGACCAGGAAGTACAACTGAACCTGTTTCAGAAATAGTGACAATATCCTCACCATCTACTTGTTTAGGTATTGTAATTTCAATAGATATCTCAGAATCTGAACCAGTAAGAATGACTTCGTTATCTTTAGCATCGATTTTGATACCCGTTAAAATTGGTAATGTTGTTCTTGGTGAGATGGCTTTTAATGTGTCATTTAATTGATTAATAAAATAATCTCTTCTAATTGTGAATTCCATCATTAATTTAAACTCCTTCCAGTCGTTTATATATAATTATATAGGTTTTAAAGTCATAGTAATAGTAGTAGGGCTTGTGGATTAGTGGATATGTTAAGAAAATCCTTATGTGCCAAAGTTATACACATGTGGATAAACTGTTGATGCTGTGTATTACTTTTAAACATTATCCACAATTACGAATAAAATGTTTATGACGTTTATTATTAATTAATACTTCTTATACCATAATAACTTGTCCCTATTTTTATTTCCCACTTTATCATTTCATAATCTGTTGTATAACAGTTTTCAACTTTCATCTTATTGGTTGCGAATTTCTTTTTCCAAATCTTCAACTTCTTGTTTAAAAATTGTATCGGCTTTAATATCTTTAGCGATTTTTTCGTGCGCATGAATCACTGTCGTATGATCTCGACCACCGAATTCTTCACCAATCTTAGGTAATGAAAAATCAGTAAGTTCTCTTGATAAATACATCGCGATTTGACGTGGATAAGCAATTGATTTTGTACGTTTTTTTGCACTGAAATCTTCAATGCGAACATTGTAGTAGTGTCCAACGACTTTTTGAATATCTTGAATTGTAATTTTTTTAGATTTAGGAACTTGAATAATATCTTTGAGCGCTTCTGCTGCTAATTCAGTCGTTATAGGTCTTCCTTGAAGTTTTGAATAGGCAAGCAAACGTGTGAGTGCGCCTTCTAATTCACGTATGTTTGATTGAATTTGATTAGCAATATAATTTAAAGCTTCAGCAGGAATTTCTAAATTCTCTTCTTCGATTTTTTTCTGAAGAATCGCCATACGCGTTTCATAATCAGGAGGAGTAATATCAACGATTAATCCCCATTCGAAACGTGAACGTAAACGGTCTTCTAATTTTGCAATTTCTTTAGGTGGACGGTCACTTGAAATGACAATTTGCTTCTTATTTTGATGTAATTCATTAAATGTATGGAAGAACTCTTCTTGCGTTTGTTCTTTATTCTGAATAAATTGAATGTCATCAATCAGTAACACGTCGATATTTCTATACTTCTCTCTAAAGGCTTCAGGTTCATTGTTACGAATTGATTTGATGAAGTCATTTGTGAATTTTTCACTTGAAGTATATAGTACTTTAGCATTTGGTTGATTGCTAAGAACATGATGACCTATCGCATGCATAAGATGTGTCTTACCAAGACCAACACCACCGTATATAAATAGAGGGTTATAAGCTTGTGCTGGTGCTTCAGCAACTGCAAGACTTGCTGCATGTGGAAATCTATTGCCAGGTCCAATGACGAAAGTATCAAATGTATTGTGAGTATTGAATTGATCTGTGCCTTCATGACCATCTTCAATGATTTGACGTTGAGGTTCGTTTGGCGTGTTAGATTTACGACTTGTCTCATCAAGTTCAGCTAATTGTTCAGCAGTGAAAAATTTGGGTTCAACTTCATAACCAATAACATCTTTCATAATTGTTTGGATTACTTCTTTGTAGTTTGAATTTAACCATTCTGCGTAAAATTCATGAATTACAAAGATGATTGCAACATTATCACGAATTTCTTTGAGTTCTGTATCTTTCAAAAAAGTATTAAATGTCGATTTAGATATTTCTGATTCAGCAACTTCTAATACTTTTTTCCAAATTTCTTGTTCTGACATATAATAAACTCCATCTTCTTTTAAATTTAGGACTTATACACAGATATTTAGACAAGTGGATAAAAATAATCACAGCATGTTAATAATTATCCACAAGTTAATAACATTCAGTGGATAACTTTATGTATGCTATGATTTATTCACACTAAATACGTATATAAAATCAATAAATAAATCCTTTAAAAATAATGAGTTAGACGACTTATCCACATAATTATACTTTTTAACTTAGAGAGATGTCAAATAGGTGTGAATATGTTGTTAAACTTGGTATAAATCTGTTAATGGTGAATATATTATCCACAGAAATTTGAATCTCGTATGTGTATAAGTGGATAATTTTAAAAACTTAACTTTATGTACTACAACAGCTCTGGGAAATAATTTATAAAGATGAATTTAAAATGAATAAAGTGTGTAAGACGCACGTATAGCGAAATGTATAAATATTAAAAAATGGATGTTGACGAGTGGTTAAAAAAATAACATCTTAATGCAAATGCTGCTTGCTTTATAAATAGTAATTTGTTATATTGTAGTAGTTGCTTGAATTATGACTAGATAAAATTGAATTAAAACAAGAATTCTGATATCAGAAATTATAATTTATCTATTAAAATAATCAGGATCACTACAAGAGCGAGTGAGCTGGATAAATATGTAGATGGAGGTGTTTTGCATGGTAAAACGTACTTATCAACCAAATAAACGTAAACATAGTAAAGTTCATGGTTTCAGAAAACGCATGAGCACTAAAAATGGCCGTAAAGTTTTAGCACGTCGTCGTCGTAAAGGCCGTAAAGTTTTATCAGCATAAGATCACTGACTTCTCAGTGGTCTTTTTTTTCGTTTGAATAGGTATAAATTGAGATACGCTATATCAAAACTAACTTAACTAAGATGGCAAAGAATAAAATAAGCGAGTGATGTGAACGTGGAGAAAGCTTACCGTATAAAAAAGAATACTGATTTTCAAACGATTTATAAAAGAGGAAAATCGGTAGCAAATAGACAGTTTGTTGTTTATACCTATAATAGTAATAAAGATCATTTTCGATTAGGTATTAGTGTATCTAAAAAATTAGGCAATGCAGTGACTCGAAATAGAATTAAACGTGCGATAAGGGAGAATTTCAAAATTCATAAAGAAGATATTATTGCACGTGATATTATCGTTATTGCTAGGCAACCAGCTAAGGATATGACTACACTTGAAATCCAGGGTAGCTTAGAACATGTATTAAAAATTGCAAAGGTCTTTAATAAAAAGATTAAATAAGAGGGTAGGGGAGTTTAGACGTCCGTTAGTCTGAGGTTAGACAAACCGAAGTCTTACCTTATGAGCGATAAATCAACTTATTAGCAATTTTTATAGAAACAAATTACAATGTTATAATGAAATTTTACTTGAATAAGGAGGCGAGGATAATCATGGATTTTGATACGATAACTAGTATTTCAACACCTATGGGTGAAGGAGCAATCGGTATTGTCCGTTTATCTGGACCACAAGCCGTTGAAATTGGAGATAAGCTATATAAAGGAAAGAAAAAGTTAGAAGACGTAGATTCACATACGATTAATTATGGTCATATCGTAGATCCTGAAACAAATGAAGTTGTTGAAGAAGTTATGATATCTGTGCTAAGAGCACCAAGAACATTTACACGCGAGGACATTATTGAAATTAATTGTCACGGTGGTATTTTAACAATTAATAGAATATTAGAACTTACAATGACGCATGGCGCAAGAATGGCAGAGCCAGGGGAATATACAAAGCGTGCATTCTTGAACGGGCGTATCGATTTATCACAAGCTGAAGCTGTTATGGACTTTATTCGTTCTAAAACAGATCGTGCTTCTAAAGTTGCCATGAACCAAATCGAAGGGCGACTAAGTGATTTAATTAAGCGACAACGTCAATCCATTTTAGAAATTCTCGCGCAAGTAGAAGTGAACATTGATTATCCCGAATACGACGATGTTGAAGATGCTACAACTGAGTTCCTATTAGAGCAATCTAAAAAGATTAAAAACGAAATTAATCTATTATTAGAAACTGGAACACAAGGTAAAATTATGAGAGAGGGTCTTTCAACCGTTATCGTTGGTAAACCAAATGTAGGGAAATCGTCAATGTTAAATAACCTTATTCAAGATAATAAAGCCATCGTAACTGAAGTTGCAGGTACAACTCGTGACGTTTTAGAAGAATACGTCAATGTTAGAGGTGTACCATTGAGATTGGTAGATACTGCAGGTATTCGTGACACTGAAGATATCGTTGAAAAAATTGGTGTCGAACGTTCACGCAAAGCCTTAAGTGAAGCAGATCTAATCTTATTTGTATTAAATAACAATGAGCCATTAACACAAGAAGATCGTACATTATATGAAGTTATTAAAAATGAAGATGCCATTGTAATTGTTAACAAAACTGATTTAGAACAAAACTTAGATATAAATGAAGTAAAAGAAATGATTGGTGATACACCACTTATCCAAACATCTATGCTTAAACAAGAAGGTATTGATCAACTAGAATTACAAATACGAGATTTATTCTTTGGTGGCGATGTTCAAAACCAAGATATGACGTATGTATCTAATTCAAGACATATCTCTTTATTAAAGCAAGCTAGAAATGCCATTCAAGATGCGATTGATGCAGCTGAATCAGGTATTCCTATGGATATGGTTCAAATTGACTTAACGCGTACTTGGGAATTATTAGGTGAAATTATTGGTGAATCTGCTAGTGATGAATTGATTGATCAACTATTTAGTCAATTCTGCTTAGGAAAATAATAGTTTATACCTTATTGCTATGTAACGTTTAAGAAATGATAAATATTAAAGAAACTGAGACGGTAGGAAGTCTTATTTATAAAAATAAAGACAAAGGAAATTTAAAGGAGGTCAATTAGGTGGTTCAAGAATATGATGTAATCGTCATTGGTGCTGGACATGCAGGTATTGAAGCAGGTTTGGCATCTGCAAGACGTGGCGCAAAAACACTAATGCTAACAATTAATCTAGATAATATTGCATTCATGCCATGTAACCCATCAGTAGGTGGTCCAGCGAAAGGTATTGTCGTTCGAGAAATTGACGCATTAGGTGGACAAATGGCTAAAGCGATTGATAAAACACATATCCAAATGCGTATGTTAAATACTGGTAAAGGACCAGCAGTACGTGCGTTACGTGCTCAAGCAGACAAAGTGTTATATCAACAAGAAATGAAACGTGTCATTGAAGATGAAGATAATTTAGACATCATGCAAGGTATGGTGGATGAATTAATTATTGAAGACAATGAAGTAAAAGGTGTCCGCACAAATATCGGTACTGAATATCGTGCTCAAGCGGTTGTTATTACGACAGGTACATTCTTACGTGGTGAAATAATCTTAGGTAACATGAAATATTCAAGTGGTCCAAATCATCAACTTCCATCTATCACGCTAGCTGATAATTTAAGAGAATTAGGGTTTGAAGTTGTGCGCTTTAAAACGGGTACACCTCCACGTGTAAACGCGAAAACAATTGACTATTCTAAGACGGAAATTCAACCTGGTGATGATGTAGGTCGTGCATTTAGTTTTGAAACTACAGAATATATCCTAGACCAATTACCTTGTTGGTTAACATATACCAATGATCGTACACATAAAGTCATCGATGATAATCTACATTTATCAGCTATGTATTCAGGTATGATTAAAGGAACAGGTCCTCGTTATTGTCCATCAATCGAAGATAAATTTGTGCGTTTCAATGATAAACCTAGACATCAACTTTTCCTAGAGCCTGAAGGTCGTAATACAAATGAAGTTTACGTTCAAGGACTTTCAACAAGCTTACCAGAACACGTACAACGTCAAATGTTAGAAACGATTCCTGGTCTTGAAAAGGCAGACATGATGCGTGCAGGTTATGCCATTGAATATGATGCGATTGTGCCAACGCAATTATGGCCAACATTGGAAACTAAAATGATTAAAAATTTATATACGGCTGGACAAATCAATGGTACTTCAGGATATGAGGAAGCGGCTGGTCAAGGTATTATGGCTGGAATCAATGCTGCAGGTAAAGTGCTTGGTACCGGAGAAAAAATCTTAAGTCGTTCAGATGCATATATTGGTGTTTTAATTGATGACTTAGTTACAAAAGGTACGAATGAGCCTTACCGCTTATTAACATCTCGTGCAGAATATAGATTATTACTACGTCATGATAATGCTGACTTGCGTTTGACAGATGTAGGTTATGAATTAGGAATGATTTCAGAAGAACGTTACGCGCGTTTTAATGAAAAGCGTCAACAAATTCAAGATGAAATCCAACGTTTAACTGATATTCGTATTAAACCAAATGAACACACACAATCTGTCATTGAGGCAAATGGTGGTTCACGTCTAAAAGATGGCATTCTAGCAATTGATCTATTACGACGTCCTGAAATGACATACAATACAATCTTAGAAATTCTAGAAGAAAGTCATCAATTACCTGAAGCGGTTGAAGAACAAGTTGAAATTCAAACGAAATACGAAGGCTATATCAATAAATCATTGCAACAAGTTGAAAAAGTTAAACGCATGGAAGAGAAAAAAATTCCGGAAGACTTAGATTATAGTAAAGTGGATAGTTTAGCGACTGAAGCTCGTGAAAAATTAGCTGAAGTTAAACCATTGAATATTGCACAAGCATCACGAATCTCTGGTGTTAACCCAGCAGACATCTCAATCTTACTTGTTTATTTAGAACAAGGTAAATTGCAAAGGGTGAAAAATTAATGAATGGCGTAGAATGGCTAGCTAAAGAATTAAGTGAACATGGAATTGAATTGTCAGATAAACAAAAAGAACAATTTCAAACATATTATCGTTTACTTGTAGAATGGAATGAGAAAATGAATCTCACAAGTATTACAGATGAACATGAAGTTTATTTGAAACATTTCTATGATTCAATTACACCAAGCTTTTATTATGATTTCAATCAGCCTTTAACCATCTGTGATGTTGGTGCAGGTGCAGGTTTCCCAAGTATTCCATTGAAGATTGTTTACCCTGAATTGAAAGTAACCATTGTAGATTCTTTAAATAAACGTATTCAATTTTTAAATCATCTAGCTGCTGAACTTGGCTTAACACAAGTTAGCTTTGTACATGATCGCGCTGAAACATTCGGTAAAGGCGTAAACAGAGAAACGTATGACGTAGTTACAGCACGTGCAGTAGCCAGACTTACAGTGTTAAGTGAATTGTGCCTTCCTTTAGTTAAAAAGGGTGGCCAGTTCATCGCATTGAAGTCTTCTAAAGGAGAAGAAGAATTAGAAGAAGCACAATTTGGGATTAGTATATTAGGTGGCGTCTTTAGTGATTCTTATACATTTGATTTACCAGAAGATGCTGGTGAACGACAAATGATTATTATAGATAAACGACGTCAAACATCTAAAAAATATCCTAGAAAACCTGGTACGCCTAATAAATCTCCTTTACTAGAAAATTAATAGCACCTACATGTTAAAATTAATTTTAAGAGGAGTGAATGGATAATGAAAAAGCCTTTTTCAAAATTATTTGGATTGAAAAATAAAGATGACATCGTTGGATACATTGAAGAAGATCGCAATTCTAGCGTCGAATCCATTCAAATTGAGCGTATTGTACCTAACCGTTATCAACCAAGACAGGTGTTTGACTCAAGTAAGATTACTGAACTTGCTGAATCTATTGACGAGCATGGTTTATTACAACCCATCGTTGTAAGACCTATTGAAGAGAATATGTACGAAATTATTGCGGGTGAAAGACGTTTCAGAGCACTACAGTCACTGCATAAATCTCAAGCAGATGTCATTATACGTCATATGAATGATGAAGAAACAGCAGTTGTAGCATTAATTGAGAATATTCAACGTGAAAATTTATCTGCTGTTGAAGAAGCGGAAGCTTATAAAAAGCTTCTTGAGATTGGTGGCACAACGCAAAGTGAATTAGCTAAAAGTTTAGGTAAAAGTCAAAGCTTTATCGCAAATAAATTGCGACTATTGAAATTAGCACCTAAAGTGATTAGTCGTTTAAGAGAAGGCAAGATTACTGAGCGTCATGCTCGTGCTGTCTTATCCCTTAAAGAGGACGATCAAGAAAAGCTAATTGAACAAGTGATTAGCCAAAAATTAAATGTTAAACAAACAGAGGCACGTGTTAAACAGAAAATTGGACCAGAAAAAGTAAAAGCGCAATCTTTCCAATTCTCTAAAGATTTAACACAAGCACGTGACGAAGTAGGAAAAAGCATTCAAGCCATTGAACAATCTGGTATACGTGTAGAACAACGTGATAAAGAACATGATGATTATTACGAAATTAAAATAAAAATTTATAAAAAATAAGTAACTAAGTGTATGACTTATCATTTCTTAAAAAATAAATATAAAGAAATAAATTGAATTAATATTTTAGGTTTTAGGGCTAATTTCATGAAGTGATCTATTAGCTCTATTTTTTTGTATTTGGGATTAGTGTTTATCAAATATAGTTGAAAAAAGGGGGGTGCTACGACCTCCCTTTTTTCATTTAGACATAACTATGTTATCAATTTTTAAAAAATTAGAACATAAGAGGAAACACGCATTTATACTAAGAAAGATTATTGATGTTGTGAAGAATACTTAACCAAACTTGAAGACGAATGTTAGCATAGCGTGAACTATTAAGCCAAATATTTGATAAGTTTAGTTTTGGTATTGTTAAGATTTCCTAAGTTCAACATATACAAAGTAAAAACTACTTATAACTTTTTCCAAAGGTTTCATAAGTTAGCCAGCTTATTAGTAGAAATATGATTGCTATAGTTGTAACTAGATTACTTTGTAAAAATGGGAAGATATCTTGATGTGTAGCTAATCGAATACCTCTTAGTACAAAATTGAAAATTAAAATAATTAAGCCTAATAATCCTATGACTTCTCCAATATTAAAAAGTAGTGGGTGTTTTAGTTTCTTACTGTCTTCAACGATTTTATCTTTCAAAAAATCATCTCCTTTTAGAAGTTCATCTACAGTAATATCAAATACTTCACTTAATTCTATAAGCGTTTCGATATTTGGATAACCTTTTTCAAGCTCCCATTTTGATATAGATTGTCTACTGATATTAATTTTATTTGCTAGATCCTCTTGAGATAAATTAAGCCTTTTTCTTTCCTGTTTAAGTTTTTCGTGAAATTTCATTAAGTTATCCTCCTGTGTTTTAAATTTAAAACTTTTTAGAGTTGATTATAAGAATGTCATGGTTGCACTATGTAACCGTATAGTTGCATTAGGTAAATTTAAAGATATTACTACATATATTTATAAATAAATAACTTAAAGAGATGGAAATAATGAGATTTTACAAATGCCAATCTTTAAAAAGGTATTAGTCAAAGATATGATAAAAACTCTAATTGATTAACAAAATTGTTAGCTATTTTTCTATTTAGTATTTAAAAAATGTTCATTTTTCCAACCATTCCGTATTCTATTTTTTGTTCAATTCCTTGTGGTTCTAAGGATTTAAATTTTAAGACAACGGGAGTTGAAAATGGCGTTCGGTGTATTATTACAATACCCTTTTCTGTACTTATATATGTCTCTATATCAACGTTTTAGGGGTTAGAGAAGAGGCTTAACTATGCTAAGTGCCATCTATGACATCGTTCTCTCTTATACTGTTGTCGTGGAATACGAAATATCCTTTGAAAATAAAATGAGAGAATTGCTTATGCTAAATTTCTATCACTTCGAATAGTATTCTGCATAACCTAAGTATTTGCACAAATGCTTAAAGTAAATATTATTATTTTTATCTACCCATTCATTTTGGATGGATAATTCAAAACGATCTTTTAATAATACATACATAATTTTGGTTTCTGCTGACATTTTCTTAAAATATGCATCTTCAAATAAATATTTTGTTTGATACGACAATCATTTTTATTACAAAGTGCTGTTTACATAGCTAATAAATAGATTTACAATATTATTAAACGAAACGTATCGTTTAATAATTAAAGAAGAAGGGTTTATTGTGTTCGGAATATCCATTTCTAGTGCTATTCTTCATTTTGTTATTGGAGGTCTTGCAGTGGCAATTGCATCTATAATGGCTGAGAAGGTCGGTGGTAAAATGGGTGGCATTATCGCTACTATGCCGGCAGTCTACTTAGCAGCAATTATAGCCCTTGCGATAGATCATCGTGGTAATCAATTAGTTCAAATGTCAATTCATCTTAGTTCTGGTGCAATTATTGGGATTATATCGTGCATCATAACAGTCTTTCTAACGTCTCTTTATATTAGTAAAAGAGATTATAAAAGAGGTACAGGATTTGCATTAATATGTTGGCTTGTAATTTCTCTAGGTATATTTGTTGTTAGACATATGAATTAATCATTGGAGGCTTTTGTAATGAAATTAGCATTAATTAAATTCTTGGTTGGGGGACTTGCAGTTACGCTGAGTTATATTATCTCTGTTATTTTACCTTGGAAAGAACTCGGTGGCGTCTTTGCTACATTACCTGCAGTATTCTTAGTTTCATTGTTTATCACAGGAATGCAACATGGCGATGTCATTGCTAAGCACGTAAGTAGAGGTGCAGTGTTTGGCATGACGGGCGTACTTATTAGTATATTAGCAACATGGGCGATGCTTTATTTTACAAATCATTGGTTACTTAGTATTGTTATTGGATTTATTGCATGGTTTGTAAGTGCAGTAATTATTTTTGAAGCGGTTGAATTTATTTCGCATTTAAGAAGGGGAAAACATGGCTGGAAGACCGAAAGATCCGACAATCAATCATAAAATTTTTAATGAATTAGATCGAATGTTGGCTACGACACATTTTAGAGACATCACCATCGATCAAATTTCTGAGAACACAGGTGTTTCAAAAGCAACGATTTATCGTCGTTGGAAAGATAAATCATCGATTATTGTAGATATGTTTGTGAGTAGAACTCAGATTTTTGAAAATGAAAATAAAGATCTACACACGGGGTTGTATCAATTCTTAATTAAAATAATGGAAATTTATAAAACGAATTTAGGGCGTGCGGTTATTGAAATATTAATTAGTAATCAACAAGTTGAAGCACGTGAATTGTTTATGAAGGGTTATTTTAAAAGTAATCGAAAATTATTGAAATCTATCATAGCACATCACATAAAAGAAGAGGATCAAGATTTATTTATAGATATGATTTTCTCACCAATTTATTTCAATATTTTAATTAAACCGGAAACACTTGATGAAGCATATATTGAAAAAATGCTAGACGTTATCTTAAAATCTTTTAATCAATAATATCTTAATTAACAAAAGGAACTGCGTTTAAATAAATAGCGCAGTTCCTTTTTTTAGACGTCGGGAAGTCTTGTAAATACTGATAAATCAGCATGTAAAAGGACTTTGACAATGAAAAAGATGCGAATGACAAAGAAATTTGGTAGTTTTTTATATGAAGAAACGTTTCTATGGAGTTGAAGTGAGATACAACTATTAATGTCTATCTTGCTTCTAATCTAGGCAAGATTAATCTAAATGGTTAAGGAGTTATGGGTGATGGAAATCGGTCAACAAATTCGGAAATATAGAGAAAAAGAAAATTATTCCCAAGAGTACCTAGCTGAGAAATTATACGTTTCAAGACAAACGATTTCTAATTGGGAGAATGAAAGAAGTTATCCAGATATCCATAATTTATTAATGATGTGTACATTATTTAATGTTTCATTAGATGATCTTGTCAAAGGAGACGTAAAACGTATGGAACATGAAGAAATTAAAAAAGACATGGATTTTTGGACGTGGATGATGCTAATTTGGATGTTATTAGCATGTGTTTTAATTGGACCGCTTTTATTTTATTTAAGTTGGTGGGGTGTTGCGATTACCTATGTCATTTTTTCTATAGGCTTTTATAGTTCTACAAGGATAGATAAAATTAAATATAAACACGACATGGATAATTACGATCGAATCGTAGCTTTTATGAATGGTCAAGATCCTAATGAAGTTAAGACTACTAAAACACGCAATTTCATTACGAGTATCTTATCATTTATCTTTGTAGTAGGCGCATTTGTAATCATATGCTGGTTGAGTATTTATCTATCATTTAAATTTTTACCATAACAAGTTAAATGGCCTATGAAACGCAATGCTTCATAGGCCTTTAGTAATTATAAGTGATTATTTATTACGTAATCTTCTTCTACCAATTAATAATATGCTACCTAAACCTGCAAACATTGTTGCTAATAATGATTTATTCATATTAGCGTCGTCGCTACCAGTATTTGGTAGGTGTTTCGGTTGATTTGGTTGTTTAGGTGTTGGTGGCACATGATGTATCGGTGGCACACCTGGTTTTTCAGGTGGGTTGCCTGGCGGGTTAACTGGAGGTTGACCCGGTGTTTTAGGCGGATTATGTGGTGGCTTGTTTGGCGTTGGTGGTACGGGAGGTTTAACAGTGTTGTTAAACTCAGTATCATTTACTCCAACGGATTTACCGCCTGAACTGTTGTAAGTTACAGTTGCTTGTAAATTACCTGTTTCTGGGTTTTCAGTAACTACCACAGTTGCCGTAATTACCATTGTATCGTAAGCAATATTTGAATCTGTTCCCACTTGTTCAGTAATTTGGTAAACGTAAGTGCCCACTTTATTGAATTTAATTGGTAAGAAATTCACTTTACCATTCGCATCATTTGTTGCTGATTGTACTGGATGATCAGGATTGTTTAAATCCGTTAATATGAATGTGTAATCTCCACCTTTAAGTTGACCACCTTCCAATTTCTTAGTCACTTTGAATTCAAAGTTTACTGGTACTGATTTTACTTTGTTTACACGTTTTTCTGATGGTTTAGGAGGTGGTACTTCATTGCCACCTTTGGCTGGGTTAAAGAACTGAACTGATTGGTTCGCTACGTTAGTGATGTCCTTGTTTGCTTTGGCACTGTCTTTAATGACCCCGACAATATCTAATTTGTAGTAACGCCCAAATGGAATTTGCGCATTATCTAACACATGATCTTTAACTAGACTTTCTTTAGATGTAGCTGTGATGACACCATTCTCATCTATAATATCAAATAAGTTTGTAACGTCTTGTCCAGTAATACCGTCATATACCTTAATACATTGAACATCTACGCTTGTTTCATCATAGTCATCAGTAATGCCTAATTTATTAATTTTGTTCTCTGATGTTAAGTGCGTTGTATCTAACCAAACTTGATACACAATTTTATCGCCACGATTAAGTGTTTTAGTATTGATGTTTTCTGGTTCGTTATTAGTTGTTTGATCCGCGTAAGGATTCACATTAGTATCTGCATATTTATTAGATAATTCACTATCATCATCTAATAATTTGCTTCCTGTAATATCATATTTCTCCACTGATAAATCAAATTTTTCAGGTTGGAAGACCGGTGTTGGTGGTGTTGGCGGAACAAATGTATTGTTAAATTCAGTATCTGCTGGCGCAATGGATGTTGCTGTAAGTACATGTAAATCTTTAGTGATATTCACAGTTACAATTGCTTTCATAGCATCACTATTTATATTCGGTAAGTTACTAGGAACTTCTTCAACAGTATACGTGAAGGTCTTACCGGCATCGGCATTTGTATAAGTTGGACGTTTACCTTCAATAAAGTTGAAATTAATTTGACCTGTCGCATTATTTGTACCAGTAGCGATAACTTCGCCGTCAGCATTTTTCATAGTGAATTGAAACTCTTCATTATTCAACGGACGACCAACTAAAGATTTTGTAAAATGAACATCAAAGTCTAATTGCTTCGGTGCTACGTAATAGTTAGTGAATGCCTGATTATTATCATCATCTGAATCATATGCATAACTTACATTGGCATTTAAGATGCCATTTTCTTCAGTTACTATAACAGTCGCTGTAATCGTTAATGGTTCAGCATCAAAATTTGAGTTAAGGTTAGCTTTATTTTCAGTAATTGTATAGGTATAAGTGCCTGGTTTTGTAAATGAAATCTTATCAAATGTAACTGAACCATCTGCTGCGTTCGTTTTTGATTGTGAAGCCTCTGGAATAGCAGGCGAATTAGGTCCTGCTACGATATTGAAAGTGAATTCTCCTTTAGCTAGCGTGTGTTCGCCTTTAACTACTTTATTTGCTTTTAATGTGACTTCAACAGGGTCAATTGCTGTGTAGTAATAAATAATTGGATGCGCTTTAGCTAATAAGTTTTGTAAACGGAAGTTACTTCCACGTCCTACCTGTACACCGTTTATTGATTGATTAGGCGCAAATATATTACCTACAGCACCTTCGCCAGCACTAGCTGCTTGAATAAGAAATGGTAAATCGTATCCAGGTATATAGATTTGTTTACCTAAATCATTTTTATTTCTTTCACCAGGTCTTAACGTTGCTTCATACACTTTGACATAATTTATTGTATCGATGCCTGTGTTTTTCGCAGATTCAGACATGTGATCCGCTGATAATGTCCAAATTTCAATACGTGTTGTACCATCTTCTCCGATAATTTCTTTGATACGTTTGACGCCACCATTATTCGTTTCAGCATCCACGTATCTTAATCCGACTTGATATGGACGAGCCATTGGACCAGTCATATGATTAGGCTCAGCAATTTGATATAATTTGTAACCTTCAAATTCACGTGAGTTTGAAGCGGTATAGATTTGTCCATCCAATCCTTTAATCGTGTAGTGAGCTAGTTCTTTTTCAGTGAAATCTGGTTGATATGTTTGAGCGTTTATATCGGTTTTATTTGCTTGATAAGTAGGGTTATTCTTATTAACAACACGATAATAAGTCGTTTCAGGAACAATGTGCGGTATATAATATTGTGGGTCAGTAATTGTTGTTCCTTCGTTCGCTTGGTTAAATAAATCGTAAATTTGTATACCACTTCGTTTATCTTCTAAGCTACCATTAGCATCTATTTCAAAACGTGCTCTAATTGTTGAAACCGTGTTTTTGAATGAGTCTAACGTATTTAAAAAAGTAAAATTAATATGGCCATATTTAGCTTTTTGAGGGTCGCGAGCAGCTACTGCTCTTTCTAAAGAATTTTCACCAATGGATACTGTACCAGGTGAATTGATTTGTTTCGTTTCTACTACAGAATTTGTCTCACCGTTAACTAACTCAATCGTTACGTCATTAGAGTCGTCGTAGGGTTTAGATAAACGATAGTAATATTTAGTTTGATATGCAGCATTAAATTCTTTAAGATCTGTTATCGCAAATGTAAATTGATTTGGATCAGGACTTTTTTCAAATACGACGTTTGGTGTTGGGATAGTATTTGAATCTTTAGGTTGTGGAGTGACAACATCTCTACTTTTAACAGATGCGCCATTGGCATCATCCATATTAGGTGTTGCAGTTGTCGTTGTGTCCTCTAGAACGCCTTCTGAAGCAATTGGTGACGTTGCAGAACGACGTGACCGCGTATGTGTTGTTGTCTTCTCTACTTGAGATGAAGCGGCAATGATTTGTGCCTTTGCATTTTCTTTAACTGAGTTAGTCGTCTTACTAGTTGTTTGTGGTTGCGTTTCTGTTTTTGTTGTATTTTCTATATTTTTCAGGGGAATAGATTGAGATGGTGAAGCTGTATTTTGTACGTCTTCATGTGTTGAATTATTGACTTTCTTTTCAAAAGATTGTTGATTGGAAGCTGTGCCCGTTGTTGACGTACTATTATGTAATTCACTTGCATGAGCTACATCTTGAAAGCCAATAAATAAAAAGGCACCTAATAATACGGAGCCTGTTCCTATTGAAAACTTTCGAATAGAGAAGCGATACTTTGTTTTTTGTTGCATAACTTGATGTCCTTTCTTAGATGAATAAAATATTTCTGTCGATTTAATTATAAAATATATAAAATAAAAAACAATATTAATATATAATAATCATAATTATTAAAATAAAATGAAAAAGGGTAGGGAGTGGGACAGAATTCTTTTTAAATTCGTCGTCCCACCCCCGCAAGGATGACTAGAACTGAAAAAAGCTTGATTTAAGCGCATTTTCAGTTCAGTCAGCTACTGCGAATTTGCAAAATAGCTTCATCATATTATTTATGTCCCAGGATCTACCCCAACTTGCTTAGCTTGTAGAATTTCTTTATTAAATTCTCTATGTTGGGGCCCCGAATATATGACTAGAGCTGAGAATCGCTTGATTTAAAGCACTTTCTCAGCTCAGTTAACTACAGTCTATTTGCAATGTAGCCATTTAATATATATTTGTTCAAAACACTTTGTTTTTTAATATTAGTTATTATTCTTTTCTTCATAACGCTTTAGAATATAACCACCACCAAGTAAGCCTACTGGCACTCCAATAAAGGGTGTCGCAATGCCACTTAAGATGAAGACGATAAGTATTAGCAAAAGACCGTTAAACCAATTGACTTTCAAACTTAATAAATCCTCGTAAGATTTGCGAATTAATTCTTTAATATTCATTTAAACAACGTCCTTTCTTTTCAATTAATAAATAGAGTGTTTTACAATTCGATTTGCATGGATAAATGAGATTGCTGCAAAGATAAGGTAAACAAGTGAATAAACAATCATCACAATGATAATCGGTGTTGGAGAGTATTCTCCCATTAGTTTCATAAATACCATTGCAGCAAATAGTGCGTGTAATAATGCGATGATTAAAGGTAAACCGAAGTTGAATAGAATCTTTAATGCTAGACCTTTCGTCATATCCGTGTGTGTGAAGCCGATACGTCTTAATATGCGATAATTGTTAATTTCATCTTCAGTTTCATCCATTTGTTTAATATAGATAATACATCCCGCTGCGATGAGAAACGCTAATCCTAAGAATGATGTGACAAACATTAGAATACCGTTACTTTCATCTAGCATTTTCTTCGTGTCATTTTTTAATTCAACATTTGCACTTACTTTCTGAGCTAGTTTTTCCGCTTTAGAGAGGTCTTTATGATCTTTGATATTAAAACCGTAATGATGCATTAGTTGGTCCTTCATTTTCAATTTATTGAAATTATCTGGACTTACTTTTAAGACAGGACCACCTATAGAAACGGTCGACGGAATTACCTCATTGTCATTCTTTTTATTCACGTTTAATGTCATTTTTTGTTGACCTTGAAGTGTCATATCTTCATTCGTATGAACACTTACAATGCCAGAAAGCGGTCCTTGTAGGTTAGTAATGGTAGCATGGTTACCTTTAATATTTTTATCTGGCATAACAACGATACCCGTATTTTGCATACCTTCATTTGTTTTACTTTTTAAGGCATCATTTTTAAATAATTTCGAATTACTACCTTCAAAAGTTTTCGTGTCATATTGAATATGATTTTGTTTTAATAGTTTTTCATACTTTTGAGCTGATTGCGCTTTAGTAAAGTTAACATCTTGAGGTGAGGATACTTGAATCATGTAATCTGTATTTGCTTTGCTAATTGCACCAAAACATAGAATAGTTACTGTCACTGCTGAAATAATAGCAATAATTGTTAGTGACATCGCATTTTTCTTCATGCGATGCATAATTGATGAAGTAAATACGACATCTGTAATTGAAATGCGTCCATGTTTAGACTTTTTCAGTGATTTAAATATGATAGATACTGAACTTCTAAAGAATAGATAAGCCCCCACAACGGTTAGAAACAGAATTAAGAAAGGTGTGATTAAGACCATTGTTAAAGCTTCGAACTTACCAAACATCTCAGTAGAAATATAATATCCAAAGATGATCATGATAATGCCTAGAATACCGGCAATAAGTTCAGGGACGGTAATTTTAGCTTTAGTAGCTTCTGATTTAGTACTATCTTTCATCATTGACAGAATGGTTCTTCTTTTTAGGAAAAGAAAGTTCTGGAACATAATCAAGATAAATGCTAGTACGAGCATCACAATTGTTTGTATCAATGCAGGAAATTCAAATCCGATTGAGACACCTACTTTCAAATGCATCATCTTCACTAAAATATTGAGTAGAATTTCAGAGCCTACAATACCAATTAAAATACCTATGATGCCAGTAATAACAAAGAATGTGAACTGTTCAATAGCTAGCATTCTTAAAATGTTTTGTCGTGTTAGTCCGATAAGTTGAAATAGCGCAAATTCTCGTGTTCTACGTTTAATAAATAATTGGTTCGCATACATTAAGAAAATAATAATTGTAATAAATAGGAAAACTGCGCCTACTTTAGCACCTTCTTGGATTACTTTTAGAGAACCACCATTATTAATACTATGTGTGTACTGTAAAGTGACAAAGCTAAAGTATAAAATAATACTAAAAATGAGTGAAAAGAGATACAGTGCATAATTTTTAAAATTACTTTTTAAGTTTTTGAGTGTAATTTGATTAAACGTCATTTGCGACACCACCTAAGGCTGACTGTAATTGAATGATTTCATCATAAAATTCACGTTTAGATTTATCCTCTTGATGGATTTCTGAATGAATATTGCCATCTTTTAACATAATGACACGCTGTGCGAAACTCGCTGCAGATGGGTCATGAGTTACCATGATTATCGTGCTATTGAATCTTTCGTTCATATCTTCTAGACGGTTAAGTAAGTCTTGCGCACTTTTCGAATCAAGTGCTCCTGTCGGTTCATCGGCAAAGATAATAGACGGTTTATGAACGAAAGCACGTGCGGCAGCGGTACGTTGTTGTTGACCACCTGATATTTCGCTTGGATATTTATCGCTTAACTCATAAATACCGAGTGCTTCAGTGACTTCTTTATAATTTTGTTCCATCTCATCTTTACTTACTTTTTGAACGGATAGTGGCAACATAATATTTTCTTTAACGGTTAAGGTAGGTAACACGCTATAATCTTGGAAGATAAATCCAAGTTCTTTCTTACGAAATTGTGCTAACTGCTTATCTTTGAGTTGATTAATTTCATTGCCACTTACTTCTACAGTTCCTCCAGAAATACTATCGATGGAACTAATGACATTGAGGAGGGTAGTCTTACCTGAACCTGAAGGTCCCATTATAGCGACGAATTCTCCTTTATCCACTGAAAAGTTGATGTCGTTTAGGGCTTTATACTTTTGCTTATTTCCATATACTTTTGATAAATGATTGACGTTTAAAATTGGCATGTCGATCGCACTCCTTGTTTGATTTATAATTTTTCTTTTGCTTTAGTTGGAATTTCTGATTTTTTAACTTCTTCGTATGACAGAATTGTGTGAGATTTTTCGCGTACAATTAAGTAATGATTTTGTTTTAATTTTTTTGATGCTGTGTATTCAATTTTTTTAGATTTACCATCTTTCGTGTAACCAGTTTGATTGTAATGATAGATATAGAAGTCTTTTTCTTTATCAACGACTTCCACTTTAGATGGTTTCTGAGTCTTAACATAATATTCATATGTTGGGGCTAAAGGATTGAGTTTGTTCCAGTCATTGATTGAATGATTGTTAGGGTGTTGATTGGAATAAGCATTTAATCCAAACAATCCTCCGATAACGATAATTGCAATGACAGCAACTGCAATGAATATATTTCTTAAGGTTTTCAATATCATCACTCCTTGTTTCTATTACACTTATAATTGTAGAAGGGTTGCGTCGCTACTGCCTTTATCTAACCTTACAAAATCGATGTCATTTCTTACGAATATGAAAGATTGGGTTATTTTTTGAAAATGTAAGTAAGAAGGCATTCTTAAATGTGATAACTTGAATAGTAATCTTGTGAGAGGTTTGTTACGATGAAGCTATCAATAAGCACATTGAGGATGAATTTCTTGATGATCTTCATTTTCAAAACGAAGTAAATTGACTAACGTTACGGTTTTTAAAGATGAGTGAAACGACTTTGCAATATATTTGTGATAAAGTAAGTTGTGTTTATAAAAGATGATAGGCGGGGTTTAATTGAAAAAAGAGATAATTGAATGGATTGTAGCCATTGGTGGCGCACTCTTAATTGTAGGTATTGTATTAAAGTTTATTGGAACATCATACACAGTATCAGGTTCTTCGATGTATCCAACTTTCCAAGATAGAAATAAAGTGATAGTTAGTAAGATTTCGAAAACATTGAACCACATTGATAATGGTGATGTCGTTGTCTTCCATGAAGATGCACAACGTGATTTTATTAAGCGAGTGATTGGTACGCCAGGTGATAAAGTTGAGTATAAAGGTGATCAATTATATGTTAATGATAAAAAGGTATCAGAGCCTTATTTAGATTATAATAAGAAGCATAAACAAGGTAAGTATTTAACAGGTTCATTAAAAACTAGTCAATTTAATGGCGCAAATGGTAAAAATAAAATTCCTAAAGATAAGTATTTAGTTTTAGGTGACAACAGACAAAATAGTGTAGATAGCCGTTTTGCTGAAGTTGGTTTAGTAGATAAGGACCAACTTGTAGGTAAAGTTGTTTTAAGATATTGGCCATTTAATAAATGGGAAGCTGGATTTAACCCAGGCACATTTTAGAAAAAACGATTAAATAATTAAAATTTTATTGGCGGTGGAGTCTTAGACTTCATCGCTTTTTTATTTCAGTTTAGCCAAGGCAATATTTAGATTATTATATTAAATACGCATATCTAAATAATGCTTTTTAAAATATATAATTATTTTGATAAAAAGTTTAAAATAATGTAGAAAGCAACACAAAATAAATGATATACTTTTTGAAGATTTAAAAAATAATAAAATTGGAGGGATTCCTATGCAATGTCCAAATTGTGGAAATGCTATCGAGCCTAACGATTTATTTTGTGGAGAGTGTGGCCATAAAATAGATAGACAGTCTCAGACTATTAATTCTGCTGAAAAAGATATCTCTAATGCTGAAGCTAATGGCAGACGACACGATTCAACTGAATCATTAGGTGAAGGTAACGAAACGACATTAAATCAAAGTAATCATTTATCAAGAACAAACGAATCGAAACAGGATAAACATCCTAATGAAGAAGGTAAAGTGCGAGATCATCAGCATGTACCTGAACATACTACATCGACACAACAACATCAAATGCATCAACCTCAATCAAATCAGCACCAACAACCTCACAACAATGCATCACATACATATCACAATCAACAACAATACGATCAGTCATATTCAAACCATCAACAACCACAACAAACAAGCCAATTTAGTGACCATGCAAAAGAAGTGACAGAAGAAAGTAAAGGTTTCTTTAAAAGTGCTTTCGCTTCACCTGATCAAGTACTAAAAAGCCAACAAGCATTTAGTTTTAAATTGTTATTTTCTTTAATCATTGTCGGTTTATTAGTCGTAGCACTGTTACTTGCTATTGTAATTCCTTCATCAGTTGGAATGTTTGAAACACCGAAAAGCCAAATTATCTTTTCTGTTATTTTAGGTGTCATTTTATTCCTAGCAGTGATAGTGGGAGCAACATATGGTATTACGCGTTTAGTAGTTAGACAGCCAATTACATTTAAAAAAGTACTGTCAGATTTTGTACTTATTAATAGTGTTTCAGTCGCAGTACTATTGATTGCACTCATTTTAATGTTCGCTAATTCTTTTAGCTTTGGTGGCGCATTATTTATATTATCCATTTTATTAATTGTTGTTTCAGGTGTTTACATGATTGCCAAATATAGTGCAAATCATCATACTCGCTTTTCAAGTTTTTACGGTGTGATTATTTACATTATTGTGTTCTTCTTGTTTGTGACTATTTTCGGTGAATCTTTATTTAACCAAATCTTTGGAAACTTAATCAGTGAGTTCAATAATCTACTTGATGGGAGTTCGATTTACTAATGAAATATTGTAGTAATTGCGGTCAACCTCTTCGCGAAGGTGTGAAGGTATGTACAAATTGTGGGAAACCCGTTCAACAATCTAAAACAAATCACTCTAACACACAGCAAGATCATCACAACCAAAGTCGACAAGATAAGCATGAGCAACATCAATATCAAGGGTATAATAACCATAATCAAAACGGTTATGCCGACAGACACGATCAACAACCACGTAAAGGCGATAATAAAAAGACTTGGATTATTATTGCAGTTATAGCTGTATTGCTAATTGCTTTGATCGTTGCATTTTCAGTATTAAAAAATCAATTTTCTCCGGAAAAGCAAGCATCTAATATTGCACAAGCAATCAAGAAAGATGACGAAAAGGCATTAGCCAAAGAAGTTACAACTCAAAATGACCAAAAATTAAGCAAACAAGAAGCACGCGCATATTTAAACTACATCAAAACAGAAGATGACTTAAATAATGTTGGTAGTAATGTAGAACAAAGCGCGAAAGAAATTAAAGATAATCGTTATAATAATTTATCTGTAGATGCTAATGGAAATAATGTGTTAAATATTTCAAAGGATGGCAAGAAATTCCTATTTTTTGATAATTATTCATTCAATGTTCCACAAAAATCAGTGAGCATTTATCCAAGTAGTAGTGGGGATATTACTTATGAATATAATGGTAAGAAGCGTACGACAACGGTTACGGAAGATGACGAAAAAACGTTAGGTACGTTCCCAATTGGTGATTACAATTTAAAAGCAACAAAAGACATCGATGGTAAAAAATTCAAAGGTGCGTTAATGATTAACATGAGTGATGATGCTACCGCTTATGAATCATTTAAACAAAAACGTTTCACAGTTAGCGTTGATGGCGGCTATATGTTAAACAATGTGAAAATATACGCGAATGATAAAGAAATCGGAAGTGAATCATCTTCTGAAACATATGGACCATATGACCCTGATGAAGAAGTAACCGTTTATGCACAAGGTACTTATGAAGGTAAAACGTTCAAATCAGATTCTGTTAATGTGACTAGTTCTGGGGAAGACGATGATGACGTAACAGATGTCACAGTTACGTTTGATGATGATGAGATTGATAAGTATATTGATGACAAAATGGATGCTGAGTCTGATAGTGATAGCGATGATTCTGATTCAAGTTCAGGCGAAGTGACACGCGATAACGTCATTGATAAAGTAGAATCATACGAAGGACATACGTTAGATACGGATACTTACACATACAAAGAACCAGAAAAAACAGATGATGGTAAATGGGGCTTCTCATTTACTGACAAAGACGGAGATTTAGCCGGATCATATACCGTTGACACTGACGATGGTTATGTAACTGAATACGATGAAGATGGTGAAGAAGTCGGTTCTGGTTATTAATAAATTAATAGCGATTATGATAATGAGGTTGAGCGATTAAATTTAATTGCTCAGCCTTAATTTTTAAGGATTTTTGAAGCATAATAATTTATGAGCTTTAATACTTTTAAAAAAATTAAATTTTGACTATATGAATAATTTTATCTATTATAAAATATAATATCATCACAACTAAAGGATGTTGTATATGAAAATAATAAAGATATTTAACAATAATGTTGTGCTTACGAAAATTAATGGCGAAGAAAGAATAGTTATGGGAAAAGGTCTAGCATTTGGAAAAAGAAATGGAGAGCAGTTAGATAAAGAAAAAATTGACAAAGTTTTTAGATTAACAAGTGTTAATCAGGAACGTATGCTAAGTCTATTAAGTGAAGTTAACCAAGATGTTTTATTAATTTCAGAAAGTATTATTAAAACTGCAAATAATCTTTATACATCTCCTCTATCTGAGTCAATATATATCGCATTAACAGATCATATCAATTATGCTATTAAACGTACTATAGAAGGTTTTGAAATAAAAAACCCACTATTGTATGAAATAAGAATGTTGTATCCAAGAGAATATGAAATAGCAAAAGAAAGTCTACAAGAAATTAATCATCATTTTAAAATCCAATTACCTATCGATGAGATTGGTTTTATTGCAATGCATATAGTAAATGCAAGTATTGATGAAAATATCACTAACGTCTATGAGATTACTAAAATCACTAAAAGTATCCTTGATATAGTTAGATATCATTTTAACTTACATATTAATGAAGATGAACTAAATTATTCGCGATTTATAACACATCTTAAGTTTTTTGGGCAAAGACTAATAAATCATCAAAATATCAATGAAGTAACAGATGAAAGTTTATTATTGGTACTTAAGCAAAAATATCCTAATGTTAACAATTGTGTAGATAAAATTGTTGATTTTATCAGAAAGAATTATGAATATACTCTTACAAATGATGAACGGATATACCTAATGCTACATATTGCAAGATTAATAAAATAAAAATGTAAGCGTTGACATTTTTGTATGTAAGCGCTATACTAACATCGAATTAAATATTATGTTGCTTATAAACGATTGAATCGTTTTGGGATTGTGACTTTAAGTAGGCAAAACCCAGAGTAATACATTAGTGAAATGGTGATATTTCATATGTATTTCTCTGGGTTTTTTTATGCCAATGATTCTAAAGATTATAGCCGGCAAAATCATCAGAAACATACTTAATGCGTACTCAGTAACATATTTATTTTTACACAAAATTGGGGTGAATTAATAATGAAATATGAAAATTTAGCTAAAGATATTGTTGATAAAGTTGGTGGTTCTGAAAATATTAATTCTTTGACGCATTGTATAACTCGTTTAAGATTTAAACTTAAAGACGAAGATAAAGCCGATACAGAGTATTTAAAGAATAGGGATGGCATTGTTACAGTTATGAAATCTGCAGGGCAATATCAAGTAGTAATAGGTAATCATGTTCCCGATGTTTACGAAGCTGTTACTAAAGTTGCAAATATTAATAGTGAAAGCATTGTAAATGAAAAATCTGATAAAAAAGATAATTTATTTGATCGTTTTATCGACTTAATATCAGGTATATTTCAACCTATATTAGGAGTACTCGCAGCAGCAGGTATGATTAAAGGTTTTGCTGCATTATTTTTAGCATTAGGATGGTTAACTGAAAAATCTGGGACATATCAAATTATATATGCTTTGGGTGATGGATTATTTTATTTCTTCCCAATATTTCTAGGTTTAACTGCAGCAAAGAAATTTGGAGCTAATCATTTTATAGGGATGGCAGTTGGAGCAGCAATGGTTTATCCTACCATAGTTTCAGCGATGGCATTAGGTACAAAAGGAGCTCAAACATTATTTAGTGGTACGCCTTTTGAAGTTCAATCCAGTTTAACATTCATGGGTATACCGGTTATTTCAATGACTTATACATCAAGTGTAATACCTATCATTTTTGCTGTGTATTTTGCTAGCTTTTTAGAGAAAAAAATAAAGAAAATTATACCAGATGTTTTAAAAACATTTTTAGTACCATTCTTTACTCTACTTATCACTGTACCTTTGACATTTATTATTATTGGACCAATTTCATCATGGATTGCTAATTGGATTGGTTCAGCTGCAGTTGCAATTTATGGTTTTAGTCCAATAATTGCCGGAATATTACTAGGAGCATTTTGGCAAGTCTTTGTAATTTTTGGTGTTCATTGGGGATTAGTAGCTATTATGTTAAACAATGTATCAACTACTGGATATGATATTATCTATCCTTTGATTTTCTGTGCATCATTCGCTCAAACAGGTATAGTTATAGGATTACTATTAAAAACTAAAAACAAAAAATTAAAATCTCTAGCTCTACCAGCATCTATTTCAGGTATTTTCGGTGTTACTGAGCCAGCAATATATGGAATAACTTTGCCAAGAAAAAAATTATTCGTTTATAGCTGTATCATAAGTGGTATTTTCGGTGCTATTTTGGGATTAGCCGGTACAAAACTATACTTAATGGGAGGTATGGGTATCTTCTCATATACTTCATTTATTGGAAAAAGTGGAATAGACAAGTCAGTATGGGCAGCGGTTATCACATCCGTATTAGCAACTTTAGTTGGTATTATTGTTGGTTATATAGCTCATTCAGATAAAAAAGAGGGCTTAAATGCTACTACTAATCTAGGATCAACAGCAGTAGATAATAAAGAAAATGATAAAAAAGATACTTTAATTGAAAATAAGCCTGAAATTCAAAATGATGATTTTATAAACGCACCAGTAACAGGAGAGTTGGTTGAATTAAAAAATGTAAGTGATCCTGTTTTTTCATCTTTAGCTATGGGAAAAGGTATAGCTATTAAACCTAAGTCAAATACTGTTTTAGCACCATTTGATGCTACTGTAGAAAGTCTTTTTCCTACTGGTCATGCAATTGGTCTAAAATCTGAAATTGGTACAGAATTACTTATTCATATTGGTATAGACACAGTTAAATTAGATGGTAAAGGATTTAAAGCGCTTGTTTCAAAAGGAGATAAAGTTAAAAAAGGACAACCTTTAATTGAATTTGATTCACAGGTAATTAAAAAGCACTCACTTGAAAATACAATCATTGTTGTTGTAACGAATACTAATATGACTAAGGAAGTTTTAGTAGAAGATAAAGATTTTATAGAACAAAATGAATTTTTAATGACAGCAATATATTAAAAGGAGAATGTATAATGTCAATTTTAAAAAATAACTTTTTATGGGGTGGCGCTATAGCTGCTAATCAATCTGAAGGTGCATATAACGTAAATGGGAAGGGTCTAAGTTTGGTTGACCTTTTACCAGCAGGAGAAGATCGCAAAGAGCCCTTATTTAATCCATCTATCGGTTTAAATAAAAAATTCGACTTTTACCCTAGCCATGAATCGATTGACTTTTACCATCATTATGAAGAAGATATTAAATTATTTTCAGAAATGGGATTTAAAGCGTTACGTTTATCAATTTCATGGCCAAGACTTTTTCCTAATGGAGATGAAATAGAACCTAATCAAGAAGGGTTAGAATTTTATGATAAAATTTTTGATACTTTAGAAAAATATAATATAGAACCGATTGTTACGATTAACCATTTTGACACACCATATAATTTGGCAGAGAAATTAAATGGTTGGTACGATCGTAAACTAATTGAATATTATGTTAGATATGCTACTGTCCTTTTTAAAAGATATGGGCAACGTGTTAAGTATTGGATTACTCATAATGAAATTAATATGATTTTGCATATTGCATACATTGGTGGAGGATTGATTATTAAAGATTCAGATGATAAGAATCAAATAATGTATCAAGCTGCTCATCATCAACTTGTTGCATCTAGCTTAGCAACAAAAATTGCAAAAGAGATTAATCCTGAAATACAAATAGGTTGTATGTTAGCTGCAGGTGAAGTTTACCCTAACACATGTCATCCAGATGACGTCATGGCAGCTTTATCCAAAAATAGAGAGCAATATATTTTTATCGATGTACAAGCAAGAGGAGAATATCCATCTTATAGCAAAAGAATGTTTAAAGAGTTGGGTGTGAATTTAGAAAAACAAAGTGGGGACGATGAAATACTAAAAACGTATACTGTTGATTTCATCTCATTTTCATACTATTCAAGTCGTCTCGAAAGTGGAGACACTGAAATAAACCAAAATAAAGGAAATGCAAACGCATTCGCTTCACTTAAAAATCCTTATTTAGAAGCTTCTAATTGGGGATGGCAAATCGATCCTGTTGGTTTAAGAGTAACCTTGAATCAAATTTATGATCGTTATCAAAAACCATTATTTATTGTAGAAAACGGTTTGGGAGAAATAGATGAAGTAAATAACGATAATACTATTAATGATAGATATAGAATTAAATATTTAAGTGAACATTTAAATCAAATGATTGAAGCCGTTAAAGATGGCGTTCCATTAATAGGTTATACATCTTGGGGCTGTATAGATATTGTTTCTGCAGGTAGTGGAGAAATGAAAAAACGATATGGATTTATATATGTTGATCGTGATAATCAAGGAAATGGCACTTTAAATAGAATACGTAAAGATTCGTTTTATTGGTATCAAAAAGTAATTAAAACTAATGGAGAGGATTTATCTTTTTAATTTTCAGGAGGAATTAATATGAAAAAAATTAAAGGATTTAGAACCGATTTTTTATGGGGCGGCGCTACGGCAGCAAATCAAATTGAAGGGTCATTTGATAAAGATGGTAAAGGGTTATCAAGTGCAGATTTTGCTGAATATATACCTAAAGAGAAACGTCAAGCTGATAATCACATGGAAGTTAATTCAAAATTTATAGATAAAGTTAAATCTGGAAAATATAGCGGGACTTTCCCAAAACGATATGGTATCGACTTTTACAATACATATGAAGAAGATATCAAATTATTTGCAGAAATGGGCTTCAAAGCATTTCGAATGTCTATTAACTGGTCTCGCATATTTCCTAATGGATATGATAGTAAACCTAATGAAGCGGGGTTAAAATATTACGATAATGTTTTTAAAACATTAAAATCTTACAATATAGAACCTGTAGTGACATTAAGTCATTATGAAACACCGTTTGGTTTAACAGAAAAGTATAATGGGTGGGTTAAACGTGAAGTTATAGATCATTTTATACATTATGCAGAAACGGTATTCGAAAGATATAAAAATGATGTGAAATACTGGATGACTTTTAATGAAATAAACGTTATAAACATTTCTCCATTTACTGGAGGAGGTATTGTATCAGATAGATTAGAAAATCCAATAGCATCATCTTTCCAAGCTTTACATCATCAATTTGTTGCTTCAGCCCTAGCTACAAAAAAATTAAAAGAAGTTATTCCGGACGCCCAAATGGGATGTATGTTAGCACGTATGAAGCACTATCCTTACACTTGTGATCCTAATGATGTTTTGAAAGCGCAAGAAGAAGATCAAATGAATTTAATGTATACAGATGTTCATGCTAAAGGTAAGTATCCAAATTATTATTTACAATACTTATCAAAAAATAATATAGAATTAGAAATGAAAGATGAAGATTTAACAATACTAAAAGAAAATACAGTAGACTATATTTCATTTAGTTATTATATGTCAATGCTTTCTTCAACATCTCCAGAAGGAAAAACTACTCCAGGTAACTTAATGAATAGTCTAAAAAACCCTTATCTTGAATCATCAGATTGGGGATGGCAAATTGATCCAGTTGGTCTAAGAATAGTGTTAAATGAATTCTGGGATCGATATGAAAAGCCATTGTTTATAGTAGAAAATGGTCTTGGGGCTGTTGATGAAATAGAAAATGGAAAAATTCATGATGATTATCGTATTGAATACCTAAGAAAACATATATCTGAAGCTAAAAAAGCTGTAGAAGATGGAGTCGATTTAATAGGTTATTTATCTTGGGGACCAATTGATTTAATTTCTATGTCTACAAGTGAGATGTCAAAAAGATATGGTTATATATATGTAGACCAAGATAATTATGGAAATGGTACTAAACAAAGAATTAAGAAAGATTCATTTTATTGGTATAAAAAAGTGATTGAAAGTAATGGGGAAATTTTGTAGTAATATCTTTGAACAGTCTAAGATAAAATTAAAAATTTAATTTTAGATTTCAAATTTTTAGTTATCAATTATATAACGCAAGTTGGGAGACAATGAATTAAAAGTAAATTCTGTTCAACTCCCAACTTTTTATATTAATTAAATCAATTTATGTTACTATATATATAATTTACCGAATAATTTGAAAATTTAAACTGGAGGCGATAGATATGATGTTTGGTTATCAAGTGAATGAACATGTGACGTTGAAGATATTAGAAGAACGTGAAGCGGAGCAACTTTTCAAATTAGTTGATGCGAATCGGGATTATTTAGGCGAGTTCTTGCCGTTTGTAGAATATACAACGGAAGTCGCGCACAGTAAGAAGTTTATTCAGTCGGCACTAGAACAGTTCACTCGTGGTGATGGCTTTCCATATCCACTTTAGTAGCGGTTTTTCTTTGAGATTTATTAATAATTAAATACATAGGCGGAATAGTTATGATTTTTGGTTACCAAGTAGATAAAGATATTAAATTAAAGATATTAGAAGAACGAGAAGCAGAACAGTTATTTAAATTAGTAGATAGCAATCGTAACTACTTAGCAGAATTTCTACCTTTTGTCGAACATACAAAGAAGGTGGAAGATAGTAAACACTTTATCCATTCAGCGTTGCAACAATTTATCGATGGTAATGGATTTCATTGTGGAATATGGAGTAATAAAGAACTGATTGGTGTCATAGGATTGCACCATTTAGACTTAGTTAATAAAACAACTTCGATTGGTTATTATTTAGCTGAAGACTTTCAAAAGAAAGGTATTATGACTAAATGCACTAAAGCTTTAATTCGTTATGTATATGAAGAATATGATATTAATCGTATTGAAATACGAATGTCTACCAAAAATAAGAAAAGTCGAGCTATACCTATAAGACTGGGATTTACACAAGAAGGCGTATTGAGAAGCGATGAGTGTTTATTAGGGGTATTCTCAGATAGTTATGTGTATAGTCTGCTCAGAGAAGAATATTACAAATAATCAATCATCTAATTTATAAAAAATTTAGTTTATTCAATAACTTTAAACATAAAATCAACAAAGTATCCGACATTTCATGAGGGAGAATACGGGATGCTTTGTTCTTTCATAAATAATTATTTAATATCAATATAGAATGAGTAGTATATAACTATTAACCATTTCTTTTTTCAAAGAATCAAATCAAAGTATAATATTTAGAACCCAATATATACAGATAATTTCTAGATATTTAATTTAGTATGTGCCACCGTATCCGTTTGTATCAGCCTCTACTTGTCCTCTTTAACTGAACCGATGTTTAATACTGGAGGAGAAATGATTGATTATTGGATGAGTGCTACGTCCAGGTAAACCAGAAGAATTAGGTGCATTGTCGTTTATCTTGCTTCAAATGCATCCTCATTTGCACAGGGTAGTGTATTTACTATTGATGGTGGATATACTGCATTATAGAAATAGAATATAATCTAAAAATAATTTTACACATCTTATAAAATTAGAGAAAAAAATCTACATTTATGAGATGTGTTTTTTTATTAACAATTTTATAAAAAAACTTCCTTCCAAGAGCTTCTTTTTACCGCCTTAATATTGTAATTTAAAATAATGTATTTTAAAGGTACACCCTAATCATACAGATATAGTTATTGAATTTACAGCAACTGTTACTTTACTTGATATATGAGAATGATTTTACCTAGTAAATGAGAAAAGCAATGTCCTATATTAAAGTACATTGCTTTTTCTATTAACGAATACCTATGACTAAACTATCTCTAGCTGTTTCTACAACTTCTGTACTGATTTTATCTAAGCCATTTATATCCATAATTCTATCTATCTGCGCAAATAAACGATGAATCAGCCTAAAATTCCCTTTTGTAATTTTAATAATCGTCGTTATTGCCTCATAATCAGTAAAATCTTCGAGTTTTAGATCAAATCCTAAATCTTGCCACTTATATTCTAATATATGATGCGTCTCGTCTTTACTTAGATTATCAAATTCATGTGCAAAACCTATACGCGAATATAGTTGAGGATAACGAGATAGTTTTTTCTCTATACCTGGCATACCAATAAATATCATTGCTAAATTATGTTCATCATAAATAGCTCTTAATTGCTCTAAATGTTGCACTTTAAGGCGATCAATCTCATCTACTATAATTAAATCAATATATTTAAACATATCACTATAATGTTTACTATGATCATGACCATACTTATTTACGATGTGTAATTTTTGACCCAAATCAATACTTGCACTAATACTATATAGATCATTACTTAATCTTGTTTGTTTTTCAGCCGGTGCAGTATAAAATATCTTATTCACCGATAATATATCATCAGTCGTTTTACTAGCTAGATCTTCCCACCCTCTATGATTAACTTGCTTTTCAATAGTATTCCAATTTGTGTAATACCTAGAAGATAAAGTTTTTCCGACACCAGGTTGACCATAGCAGATCCCAATATATTGATATTTGATACAAGCATCGCAAAATTCAGCAAATCGTTTATACTCTTTCGTTTCAATGAAATTCTGATTTTTAGTCATTACGATACCTCTTTAATTTTTTGACGTTTTTGGTCGTTTCTTGAGGTGAGTAACCATAACTTTTTTCTTCCTTAATTAAATCAGTGGTGCTTGGACTAGCAATGTTTTGTTTTAAGTGTTTTCTTCTCTGACTACGTGCGTGTTGTATCTCTTTTATATCAATTGAATAATCAGCTAAATCAGGGGATATTGCTGTACAAAGAAATTCATCTCTATAAAAAACGCGTATTTCAGCCATATCATTGGGATTGTAACGAATTAATACATACTCACCTACATAAGCAGTTAGGTTTGTATTACTGTATCTAAAGCCTTGAAAATGAATACCATCTGAATGAATTTTTCTAGATTTAGGTATTTCTAATAATAATAAATCAAGTTGTTCTAAACTGCTTGGCATATTAGGAAAAAAATGATTACTGTTCCACCGATTGATAGGAGTGCTCTGGATAGCACTGTGCTCTTTTTGATTATAATCTTCAATTAAAAAGTATCGTAATTTTTCTTCGAAATTTTGAAAATCTATTAAATCGCTAGAAGTATCATTATTGTTTATATATCCAGGAAGTTGTTCTAAGAAAGTTTGGTTAACTGTCTGAAAAAACCGTTCTATTTTCCCGCGACCACGAGGGACACCAACTTTTGAAAACATCAAGTTAATTTTCAAATCAATAGCGACTTGTTCCATGTGGTGCGAGGTAAAGTCACTCCCGTGATCTGTGTAGAATTTTTCGGGTATACCACATACTGGCCAATTGGTATTATTCTTATTCCATATTGCTTGGTGTAGTGTTAATGCTGTGTTTTGAGCATTAGGAGCATCAAAACTTATAAAGTAGCCTGCAATTGCACGACTATAGTCATCCATAATAATGGTTAGCCATGGTCTATTGATATTACCTTTTTGATCTAATATATAAATATCTAGCAAAGTATGGTCGGCTTGCCATATTTCATTGGGTCTTGAGGATTCTCTTATTTGTATTAAATCGTACTTATTTTGATAGTATTTTTCACCTTGGTGAGAGAAATCAATAACAGACTTAGGCATTGCTTTAATAATACTATAAACTTGTTTATAACTTGGTTTATAAAAATTATTCTCTATACAATAATTAGCGATTTTCCTATGAATCGTAGCAATACTATTTCTTTTATTCTTGAGTGCAAGGCGTTTAATCTCGTCTATTATGTTTTGTTTTAATTTATGCTCACCTTTATCAACTCTTGTATTATGAATTAGACCAGTAAGACCTTGTTCCTTATATAATTTATTCCACCTATAAAGTGTACTTAACGCAATACCTTTGCTTTTAGAAATGCTTGATAAAGATTGCTTGCCCAAGATAAAAGGTTTTATAATATTGTACTTTTGAGTAGCTTCTTTACGTTTGGCTTCAGAAAAATTAGTTAGATACTTCTCCTTGTTTTTCATCTTCCTTTTCCTCCAATTTATTGAGGTAACGATAAATCGTTGTACGTGAAACTTGCCACTGCTCTGCAATTGTCTTAATTGGCGTGCCATTATCATAAAGTGTCTTAAGTAAGTTTAAATCTTTTTGATTTAATTTTTCGGGTCTACCTCCATAGCGTCCTCTAGCACGTGCTGCAATTCGGCCAGCTGAAGAACGTTCTAAAATTAAATTTCGTTCAAATTCTGCAAACGCTGCGAATAAATGAAATAATAATTGTCCTGTAGAACTTGATTTATCCATCGTTATATTTTCTTCTAAACTATGGAAACTTACACCTCGTTCGTTAAGCTCATTAACTAATGTGATTAAATCCTCCATATTACGTCCTAGTCTGTCGAGTCTCCAAACAACAATCGTATCTCCTGATCTCGCAAATTCAATTGCTTTATCTAATCCAGGTCTTTTACTTTTTGAACCACTAATATGGTCGCTAAATATCTTTTCACAACCATATGCGTTTAATCGGTCCTCCTGTAAATTCAGATTTTGTAATCCAGTTGAAACTCTTGCATAACCTATTTTCAAAATACAAACCTCCTATATACATATACAGTGTACCATAACTTAATTTCAAGGTCTTTTGTGAACATAGATTTTTTGTTGGGTTTTTGAACACGAAAATATATGTATTACTCACTTATTTCGGCATAAAAAGAGAGTGTACAGAAAATGGTTGTTTTCTGTACACTTTTTTTTAACACAACTGTATTAAAATGTGTTAACATATAACTATGCCAAAAATAATTAATCATAAAGAAAAGAAAAAACAAATCATTCAATACGCTTTCGACTCCATTGTAGAAAAAGGAGTTAAGGGATCTACTGTAAGACAAATTGCGAAATTAGCTGATATGACACCTGGACAGATTAGATATTATTTTCCGAATCATTCAGAGTTATTAAATGCTGTAATGTCTACAGTAGAATTAAAAGTAAGGAGGAGAATTGAAGCAATATTTAAATCTGAAAACCTTACTACAATAGATAAAGCAAAAGCGAGTTTATTAACAGTACTACCATTGGATAAAGAGAGACTAGCTGATATGGAAGTTTGGATGGCGTTTCGCAATGACATACATGAGTATGGTCAAAGTACACTTGATGATGGGTTAGATCAATTATGTAATAGTATTTTGACATTATTAAAAAACGATCATTTGCTGAAGAACAATGTGAATATTCATCTTAATTCGATGAAATTACATGCATTAATTGACGGTTTAGCTTTACATAAATTGCTTAATCCAAACGGTGTTTCAAACGATGATATTCAAATCATTGTTGATGAAGAAATAGTTAGATTAACGAAATAAAGGAGGACGGCCCGTGAATTTTATAATATGGCTTATAATTTTTTGTGAAATAGCCTTTTGGTTTGTAATATTACTTGGTTTAGTAACAAGATATATATTAAATCAACAAACATTAGGTTTATTCTGGGGCTGACCCAAAAGTAGCTCCTATATGAAAAATAGAGGTCTTTCCATTTAGATAGTAGTGGAAAGACCTCTATTTATCTTTTGAAAGTGAATACAAAAATAAAGCACACTCTGCTATAATATAGGTGATTAATCCATTTGAGAGAGGTGCTTTATCATGTATCAAAATTATACCATAAACCAACTTTGTTTGCCTATAGATCTTGAAATTAAATTAGAAGAAAATGATTTTGCTCATGCCATTGTGCAGTTTGTTGACTCTATTCCCGATGAAGTCTTTCTTCCTTATTATCAATCTATGGGTAGACCCCAATATCATCCTCGTATGCTACTTTCCATTATTCTTTGTGCCTATATTCAAGGGGTTTATTCGGGCCGCCAAATACAAAATATGCTGATAGATAGTATTCGGATGCGCTACTTATCTCAAGAGCAATTCCCTAACTTTCGTACTATTAATCGTTTTCGCGTTCATCCGATTATGAACGATATTCTAGATCATTCATTTGTTCAATTTCGTGAGCTACTGGTTCAAAGTGGCTTAATCAGTGGCAGTGCTCTATACATTGATGGTACAAAAATTGAAGCGGATGCGAATAAATACTCTTTCGTTTGGAAAAAAAGTATTTTAAAGTATAAGGATAGCCTTGATCAAAAAGCCCTTGAAAACTACCAACAAATGGTGGAAACAAAAATCTTACCTGAGTTAATAGATGATTTAAAGGATGAACTTTCTATAGAAGAGATTGAAAGGATTCGTCAATCTTTGGAAGAAAAGGAAAATCAATTAATTGAAGCGATTGACCAAACCGAAACAGTAGAAGAACGAAAATTACTTCGTAAAGAAAAATCTGAAGTTCATAAGCAGAAGAAGCGATTCGATGATTTTGCCCAAAGAAAAATGAGCTACGAAGAACAATTAGTGATTATGGGTGTACGCAATAGTTTCTCAAAGACGGATCATGACGCTACTTTTATGCGAATGAAAGAAGATCACATGCTTAATGGCCAACTAAAACCAGGTTATAATATTCAACTTGCGACAGAAAATCAATTTGCTCTTGCTTATGATTGTTATCCAAATCCAACAGATACACGAACATTTATCCCATTTCTTGAAAAGATTGAATCAAAAATAGGTTTACCAGAAAATATTGTCGCAGATGCCGGTTATGCAAGTGAAGAAAATTATTGTTATGTGTTAGACGAAACAGAATCCACCCCCATCATTCCGCATCAAGGTTACTTAAAAGAGAAGAAACGCGCCCATAAACAAAATCAGTTTCATCGAGATAATTGGACTTACAACGAGTTGGATGATTACTATATTTGTCCCAATCAGAAAAGAGTAGTGTTCTCACATTATTCACAACGTAAAGATAGAAATGGATTTATTCGAAACTTCAAAATCTATGAATGTGAAGATTGTACAGGATGTCCATTGAGAGAGAAATGTACCAAAGCAAAAGAAGGAAAAAATCGACGTTTGAATATTAATCCAACCTGGGAATATATAAAAATAAAAGCGAATGAAAAGATAGAAAGCAAAGAAACAGCCTCATACTATGCGCAGCGAAAGATAGATGTCGAAACAGTTTTTGGAAACATTAAACAAAATATGAAATTTAAAAGATTCCATGTCCGAGGAGCTGAAAAAATTTTTAAGGAAATGGGACTTGTATTTCTTGCGCACAATTTTAGGAAATTAGTAACTAGAGTAAGGAAATATGAGGGAAAAACAATCATACAAAACCAAATATAGGGGGAAAATCCTCTATATTTCATCCAAAAAAAACAAAAATCGAAGACATCTTTCACGGGTGCCTTCGATTTTTTGGTTCAAAAGGGACTAATGGGTCAGCCCCATCACTTATTTTATCGTATTGTTTATGTATATATACCATACAAACCAAAAAAGTAAGATAGAATTCATTTTGAATTTGTCGTCCCCAAAAAAGAGGACTAAAGTTGAAAAAAGCTTGCGACAAATGCATTTTCAATTTAATCATCGACTACCATCAATATATAAAACCTGAGACATTTAATAATGTCTCAGGTTTTGTCCTATTTAATTTTAGATTGTTGGTTTGTGTTATTTTTAATATAGTTCTTTTTACGTTGATGATCAGGTTGTAAGGTTAAACCTAAGAATTTTCTTTCTTGATTTGCATCTTTGAAAAATGAAATCATCATTAAAATAACAACAAAACTAAATGGTAATGCTGAAATAATAGCAGCTGATTGCAGAGCATCTAGACCTGTCGATCCACCAGATAGTAAAAGTACGTAGGCAATCGCTGATAACATGACTCCCCAAACAATCTTAACAAAACCGGATGGATTTAAACGTCCAAATGATGTTTGCATACCTAATACAAATGTAGCTGAGTCTGCGGATGTAATAAAGAACGAGCCTACTAAGATAATAGCGATAAACGATAAAATTGTACCCATAGGCATCTCATTGAAAATACCAAATAATTGTGTTTCAGGTGGCATACTAAAGGTGTGTTTAGATTGCTTACCAATTTCAATACCAGTAATACCAAAGGCTGTAAACCATAGCATACTAATAATTGTAGGAACACCTAATACTGCTATAACGAATTCACGAATTGAACGACCTTTTGAAATACGTGCAATGAAGATACCTACAAATGGTGACCAACTCATCCACCAGCCCCAATAATAAATCGTCCATGACTGTAACCATTCATGTTTTTGTGAATTAAGTGGAGCAACATCAAAGCTATTAAAAATAAGTGTATTCAAATATTCACCAATTGAGGATGTAAACATATTCATAATTAAAATTGTAGGACCTACAATTAGAATAATAATAAGTAACATCGCAGCTAAAAGCATATTTAAATTACTTAAATACTGAATACCTTTGCTTAAGCCACTCCAAGCACTAAGTAAGAATAAAACTGTAACAATAAGAATAATAATGCCTTGAATAAGCTTATTGTTTGGCACTCCAAATAAATAATTTAAACCACCGTTAATTTGCATGGCGCCAACACCAAGTGACACTGCCACCCCAATAATAGTAGCAAAAACAGCTAGAACATCTATAACAGTACCTAATAGACCTTCTACTTTATTCCCGAAAATAGGACGTAATGTACGAGAAATGAGTCCTAAGTCATTTTTTCTAAACTGTGTATATGCAAGAGCCAAAGCAACAATACCGTAAACTGCCCAAGGATGTAGTCCATAATGTAAGAAACTTGAACGCATAGCTTCAGCTAGAGCAGCTTCTGTTTCTTTACTCGCTGTTGGTGGAGATAGATAATGTGAAATGGGCTCAGAAGATCCATAGAATACAAGCCCAATACCCATACCTGCACTAAATAGCATTGTTAGCCATGAAATAGTATTAAATTCTGGTTTATCATCAGGTTTTCCTAATTTAAGCTTTCCAATTGGATGAAAAATAAGAGTGATACAAAATATCAGAATAATACTAATAAGTAACATATAGTACCAACCGAATGTTTCTGTAATAAAACTTCCGATTGCTCCTGAAATTGAACCAAATTGATTAGGGAATATGGCTCCAATAATTACCAGTAACCCTACAGTAACTGAAGCAAAAATAAACACATTTGAAAACTGTTTAGATTTGTTTTCCATGTATTTAACTCCTTCCAAATTTAATAAAGTAGATGTATAAAAGCTTAACATATATAGTTAAAAGAATAATGAATAAGTTTAAAATTTTACAAACATGTAATAAGTTTATACCTTTGAATTGTGTAATATGTTGCTTTGGTTATAATTTCTTTCATGTTTTAAAAAATATAGGAGATTCTAATTATATTTGGATATCAAATTAATGAACTTTTGAAATTAAAAATATTTGAAGAACGAGAAGTGAAGCAGAATAACTATTTAAATTAATAGATAGTAATCGTAAGTATCTATCAGAATTTCTACCTTTTGTTGAATAAATAAAGAAGGTTGAAAATAGTAAATTTTATCTATTCACTATTGCAACAGTTTACACGCGAATAAGAAATGAGGAGTTGTATTTAAAAACCGCACTGATGCGAATATGGATTTCATTGCGGCATATGGTATGACAAGGAACTTGTAGGTGTCATCGGCTTGCATTATTTAGATCTTGTTAACAAACGGACATCTATCGGTTACTATTTGGCAGAACATTTTCAGAAAAAAGGGATTATGACAGCATGCACAAAGGCGTTGATTCGCTATGTGTACGAAGAATTTGATGTAAATCGTGTGGAAATTCAAATGTCGACGCGCAATCCGAAAAGCAGAGCCATACCTGAGCGACTTGGTTTTACGCAAGAGGGAGTGTTGAGAGATAGTGAACGTCTACGTGGAGCGTTCTCAGATAGTTACGTGTATAGTCTATTAAGAGAAGAATATTATAAATAAGCATTTTATACTTATCAGTTCGATTTGATGTTGGATTTAGGTTATTCTGTATTTGAACCAATCTATTAATCAAAAATTGATAAGGAGTTTAGACGAATGAATAAAAAGAGTATAAATGAAGAACCTAAATGGTGTATAGTTTTTAATTATACTTCAACTATATTTCTTTTATTGGGCATTATAAGTGTTATTTTTATTCCTTTCTCGGATATTATGAAAAATCTTGTCCCACTATTTTTCATGATGGGATTTTTAATTAACATTATTCCAAATATTTATAAGGGGAAACTTTTCATTGTGTATGTAGACATATTTCTCTTCATATTAGTAATAATAATTAGAATCATTTTGTAATTATCAACATAAAGTCATAAAAATAAGCTGGTTGATATACATTATCTTAAATATAGAAAATAACGCTAAGGTACGCTCACCTTTGAATAAGAGCGTATCTTAGCGTTCGTTTTTGTTTAATTTAAATATTATATGATTATAATTTAGCTTGCCATTTATCTGTCCAAACTAAATCATTTGGCTCACCTTTAAATTCTGACTCGCCCATAATTTTATCTACAACGGTTTCTAATGTTGTTTTGTTTGAATGATAAGCGTTAATGTATGCTTTTACCATTGTTGCATCATGTAAGTGTGTTGTGAAATTAAGTGATGTGAAGACGGTAGGTACTTCATGAACGTACCATGGGATTTCGTTACTCATTGCTGTTGACCATCGAATTCGATAGTTATTTTCAGCGGCGTATCCAACAATATTAGCGAATACGAGTGCGGCATCTACATTATCACGGTATTCTAACGTCTTACCTTTAATACGGGTAGAACCATCATTGACCGTCACATTAAATCCACGCTCTTCTAAAATAGAAACTAAGTTCTTTTCGACACTATCATCTGATTTATAAATGCCATTTTTCTCGCCTTCAATGATATATAGACGTATGTTTTTATGTGTTTCTGGGCGAATTGGTAGTTGATCTAATGTATTCTTAACAAGTGTGATACCTAAATCAGCAGCTTCTTGTTGCATAGTTAAGTGTTCATCACAACCGATGACGCTAAGTTCTTCTTCATTTCTTTGTAGTGTACCCTGTGCTTGGCGTTGAGGTAAGTGTATTTTGGCTTTTAACCCTAAGATACGTCTCACTGCATCATTTAGACGGTCGTCAGTGATCACGCCGTCTTGGTAGCCTTTTAACATGAAGTGGAAATCTTCTTCTAAGTCGTTGAAGAATAGGAACATATCGCAACCGGCAGCAATCGCTTGAGGTACATAATCTTCACGTTTCATAGCTGCTGTCATACCTAACATATGACTTGCATCTGTAACGACTAAACCGTTAAATGCTAATTCATCTTTTAATAAATCGGTAATCAGCTCTTTAGATAGCGTCGCTGGTAAAATATCTTTATCTGCTAAATTTGGATTTAATTTTTTAGAATAATGAGGTAGTGCAATATGACCAGACATAATCATTTCAACCCCATTATTAATATGATTCTCATAAACTTTTCGGAAACTATTATCCCATTCATCTGTTGTCATTTCATTTACACCCAATACAAGGTGTTGATCTCGTTCTTCAGTGCCGTCACCTGGGAAGTGTTTAATACACGTAATCATATCCTGTGTTTCATTAAAGCCGTTGATAAATGCATTTGTATATTTAATCACTGTTTCAGCATTGGTACCGTATGCACGTGTATTAACGATTGTATTACGCCAGTTTTTCAGAATATCAACGCATGGATCAAAGTTAATATTCACGCCGAGTGCTTGTGATTCACGCCCAGATACGTAACCTGCATTGTAAGCGACTTTGCTATCTTGAGCAGCTTCACATTGTGCTGCAGAAGCGATATACGTACCATCTTTACAAGCCCCATTACCACCAGAGTCACAGTTGGCAGCAACAAGTAATGGTACTTTACTGTTTTGTTGTAAGTCATTTAATAATGATTGAACTTGCTGTTTGTTTCCCCCTTGATAGCGCGCACCACCGATATGATATTTTTCTAAAATATCTTTATTTGAATCGTCTCCATTATTAAAGTCCCCGTCTTCTTCTAATGAGAATAAGTTAAAGAATAGTTGACCAATTTTTTCTTCATCAGTTAAATGTGACAAAGTATCTTCAACCCATTGAATTTGTTCGTCGTTTAAAAAGTAAGGTTTAGCTTTCAAATCTACTAATTTCATGATTATAGTGCTCCTTTTCTAGTCAAAATTATTATAAAATTGTTGAATTACATGTTCTTGAATAGTATTATCAAACTGATTATTAATGAATAAATTTAAATATTTGTCTTTAAATTCGAGCCAAGACGTCGCTTCGTTTCCGGCTAATATTGGATAAAACAATACATGATTATCTCGTGCAGCTTGCATATCACCTTTGGCATCGCCGAGAACGAGTACATGATTAGCATCATATAACCCTTTGAGTTGATTAATGCAATGCTTTTTAGTCCCAGCTTCTTGAGCGAAGATGCTCGTAATAAATGGTGCGAGTTGGTGTTCAGTCCATTCAGTCTCAACTGCAGCTAGGTTCGCAGATGAAACAATAACAATATCCGCGTTTTTATTGGCAAGTCTTAAAGCGTCCTCTACATATTCAAAAGGGCCGACGCTAGGTAGTCTTTGAATGAGTTGGTTAACGCGGTTAGACCAGTCTAACGCTAGACGTAATCCTTTCTTATCAGGATTTGATTCAATATCTTGTTGTAGTTGCGGATTTGAGAATGTTGCAGTCGTATCTACCCATTCTTTAATATCATGGTAGCCATCAACTGTACGTCCTTGTTGATGTAATTCGGTTAATATTTTTTCAAGACCTTGAAATCGATTAATGCCTCGCGTGATTTCATATAAATTAAATTGATTCCAACGGTTTAATACGTCTTCTCTAATATCGTCTAGGTTCCAAATATCGAGTAAAGCCGGACCAAATGCGCGTTCATGTTTAATTGTCATCGTATCCATGCCACAGCCATCTGAGTCCACGCAGATAAGGTGTTTATGTTGTGGTTGAAAATGTTCTAGTGAGTAGTTCAATGTTTTCAATCCTTTCTTGTAATAGTCATAAATAAGGGTGATTAATATGTTAAATCGAGAAGTTTTTGGTATTTTACAAACGCATGCTTTTGAACTTTTAATGGTATCTTTAGAACGATATGATTTGGAAGACATTAAGCACATAAGTAATCACTTGAAATCTCCTTTTACAAATACAAAGAGCAAACGCTATAAAGCTGAATTAAAAAAACTTTTAGAAAATATGAAAAGTAATATGATTTATCATTACGTGAATCAATTCGATGCACATTTTTTGATGTTTAAGTATAGAAAATCGCATCAAGTTATTATATTAGGTCCGTTTTTGCTACACAGACCGAGTGAAAATAAATGTCTTGAAATGCTCCAAGAAGTACAAATTAAACATTCTAAACTTACCATCCTAAAACAATATCTTCTGCAAATACCAGTTTGTCAGTATAGCCAAGCATTGAACATGACCCATTTGGCTGTTAGGTATTTGAAAAATAAAAATATACATTATAACGTTGAAGACATTGATTTTAGCTTTCACCGTAACCCAGAATCACATGCCAAAGATAAGGCGCAATATGAATTTACGTTTAATAAGATTAAAGAGCGATACGATATTGAAAACCGTATGCTAACGGCTATTCAGAATGGTAATTCTGATGAAGCACTTAATATATTTAAATTAGTGAAAGTTTCAGTATCTGGTATAAGACGTGTTACTGACGACTTGTTAAACCATAAGTACAGAGGCTTTCTAGTTAACACCTTGTGTCGTAAAGCGATTGAAAAAGCTAACGTCAATTTGCTAACAATCAATGATATTTCAGGTAAATACGCTGCAGAAATAGACGATGCTAATACTGTCGAAGCGTTAGATCATGTGATGGAAAATCTCATTTATGATTATGCTCAGGCCGCTTTAAAAGTTAAATCTCTTAAGTATAGTTCCAACATTAATACGGTTATTCAACACATTAAAATTAATTTAGATCGTCCGCTTTGCCTTAATGAGTTGGCTGAATTAGTTGGGTTGGCGCCATCATATCTTTCTAGATTATTTAATCAAGAAACTGGACAATCTATATCACAATACATTATGGATTTGCGTGTTGAAAAAGGTCGAGATTTATTAATTCAAACGCCTATGAAAATTGATGAAATTTCAAATTACATAGGTTTTAAACAGCAAAGTTACTTTACTAAATGTTTTAAAACTAAATATCAGTTATCGCCATTAGCGTATCGAAAACAATATAGTTCCATGAAGTAAAGAGATAGATAAAAATTTCCAACTTTGCTTGCAATTTAAAATTATCACTCATTTGAATTAATCACTAGTTCAAGTAATAGAAAATTTAGAAAATTTGCTACTTTTTTAAATTTAAGGTCAATATTTTACTAAAATAATTAAAAATTTATAAAAAACATTAGAAATTTACACCGTTTTTTTGCTACTTATTTTAATAAAAAGCAGTTGGAATAACTGTCTATAAATAAAATAAAAATATGCTTTAAACCCTTTTATATCAAGCTTTTTAAGAGTTTGAAAAAAAGGGTTTATTTTTGTGTGAAAGCGATTTCTACCTCCGCTAAATTGACGATTTTTCAATTGCAAATATAATGAAGTTGGGTTGGCAAAGAAATTAGAAATAAGGAGCTTTGCAAAATGAAAAAAATAAAAATCTTAAATCAATTGCATGAAAATTATCTAGTAGCAGTTGTAAGAGGTAAAAGCAAAGATGATGCAATCGCTGCAGTTGAACAAATGATAGCAGGCGGTATATATAACATCGAAATTACCTTTACAACACCTCAAGCAGAAGAAGTCATTCGACATTTAAGTGAGACAAGTGATGATCACATTATCGTCGGTGCTGGTACGGTTTTAGATAGTGCAACAGCACGAATCGCTATTTTAAATGGTGCAGAATATATAGTAAGTCCTCATCTTGATGTCGAAATTGCTAAAATGTGCAATCGATATGCGATACCTTACTTACCTGGATGTGGATCGGTGACAGAAATCGTACAGGCTATGGAATCAGGTGTTGATTTAGTGAAATTATTCCCAGGAGACTTACTTGGAGCTAATTTCATTAAAAATGTACATGGACCAATACCACATATAGAATTAATGCCTTCAGGTGGCGTGTCTTTAGACAATTTAGAAGATTGGTATAACAAAGGTGCTTATGCGGTAGGAATTGGTAGTGCATTAATGAAAAATGCAAAAAATGGTAATGACTCAATAATTAAGGAAAATACAGAAAAATTTGTTAGAAAATATGAAACAGTAAGCGGGTGATTGTATGTCATTCATTACTTTTGGCGAGATATTAATGCGCTTAAGCACACCTCATCATCAAACCTTTGAACAATCACAAGCTTTTGATGTGCATTATGGCGGTGCAGAGATGAATGTTGCTATAGGTTTATCAGGATTAGGTATTAACACCACAATGATAACTGCATTACCTAATAATGACCTAGGCGAAAGTATCGTACAAAATCTAAGACGCTATAACGTGAATGCTGATCATATTAAAAAGGCTAGTGGTAGATTAGGTCTTTATTTTACTGAAAGTGGTTATGCACAAAGATCGAATCGTCTTATTTACGATAGAAACAAGAGTGTATTTAGTCAATTTAATAACGAAGATTATCAGATAGAACAATTATTAAAACATCATGAGTGGTTCCATATCACAGGTATTACCGCAGCATTGAATGATGAACTGTTCACATTTTTGAAAAAAGCAGTCAAAAAAGCTAAAGAATTAGACTTATTTGTAAGTTGTGATTTGAACTTTAGAGATGCGTTATGGGATTTTCAAACTGCTAGAAGAAAAATGTCTGAACTGTTATATGATGTGGATCTAATCTTTGGCTATGAACCGTTATCACTACCAGATGGTTCAGGTAATGATGAGAAAGATGGCTTAGATCGAGTCGCAGATATTGAAGAAATTAAACCATTTTTAGCAAAAATACATCAAACATACGACATTAGTTATATTGCATTTACACAGAGAAAAATTTTTAACCATAAAAGAAACCGCTTACAAGGATTTCTATCTACACCAAATCAACTCGCACAAACAGAAAAAGTCGATGTCGATATTCTTGATAGATTGGGTACGGGAGATGCATTTAGTGTCGGTATCATTTATGGAATTATGAAGCAATGGCATTTAGAAGATACTGTTCAATTTGGGATCAATAACATGATTTATAAGCACAACGTCATTGGTGATTATAGTTATGCCAATATTGAAAAAATAAATACGTCTATTGAAAGTAATAAAGACATCAATAGATAGAAAGAAGGCAGTATTATGGGAGATACAGTTGAAACAAGAGAGAAACAAAAAGTACAAAGTCTCAATAATATTCAAAAATCAACGTTAGGGTTTAAAGAAAAGTTATCTTATGGTTTTGGGGATTTAGGTAACGGCATGATGTTTGATATGGGACAAATTTACTTAATGATGTTCTTCACAGACATTTTAGGCATCTCAGCCTTCTACGGTGGTCTTGTATTTTTAGTCGCTAAAATCTTTGATGCGTTTGTTGATACAGGTGTAGGTACTATCGTGGATTCAAGAACGAATATTGGTCCTAAAGGTAAATTTAGACCATTTATTTTATATGGCACGGTTCCACTAGCAATATTAACGGTATTATCATTTACCGCGCCTAATTTTAGTGATACTGGTAAAGTCATTTGGGCTTTCGCAACATATTTAATGTTTAACGCAGCATATTCTGTCGTTAATATTCCGTATGGTTCATTATCAGCTGCAATGACTATGAATGCTGATGATAGAACACAATTATCTGTATTTAGAAACTTAGGCTCACAAAGTGCTTTGTTTATTGCGGGTATTGCCGTTGTACCATTAGTATCAAAATTTGATAATCATGCAATCGGTTATCCGGTAGTTGTTGGTTTGTTAGCAATCTTCGGTGTGATATTCCATTTGATTTGCTACAAAGGTGTTAAAGAACGTCACGTTATAGAACGTCCAAAAGAAAAAGGTGTGAATAAAAAAGCATTCTTTAATTTAGTGAAAAATGAAGCCTTTGCAGTCTTAGCTATCTTCACTTTATTAACAATTATGTCTATGTTCTTAGTGCAGTCAACACAACTTTATTATTTCAAATATGTGTTAGATAAACCGAATCTTGTTGGATTAGTTAGTACACTGAACTTTATCGTCTTATTACCAGCGTTATTTGCAACGACATTTATTAGTAAAAAGCTAGGCAAAAAATATACAGCCCTCATTGGTATTGGCGGATTTGTTATCTTCGAAGTCTTAAACTTCTTATTCTTCGGAGAAAACTATGTAATGTTCTTAGTCATGAATACGATAGCACAATTCTTCTTAGTCATTCCTAACACGGTTGTATGGGCATTCATTGCAGATGTTGTGGAATATGGACAATGGAAATTTAGATTACGTTCAGAAGGAATCACATATTCAAGTTATAGCTTTACTAGAAAAGTATCACAAGCACTTGCAGGATTCGTACCTGGATTAGCCTTAACTTTTATCGGTTATCAACCTAATGTGGATCAATCAGCTGGCACAATCTTTGGTCTTAAAGTCCTATTCTTTGCAGTACCAGCCGTGGCGTGTACCATTGCATTTATTATCTTCTTCATATGGTACCCACTTACAGATAAACGACATAAACAAATTGTTAAAGAACTTGCATTGAGAGAAGAAATTTAAAGGAGCGATTAATGTATGGCTTTTATAAATGAGAATTTTATGTTGAATAATGAAACAGGTAAACATCTATATCATGATTTCGCCAAAGATATGCCAATTTATGACTACCATTGTCACTTAGATCCTAAGCAAATTAGCGAAAATGTAAAATGTGAAGATATTACAGAGTTATGGCTAAGTGGGGACCATTACAAATGGCGTGCGATGCGTGCACAAGGTATTGAAGAACGCTACATTACTGGAAATGCTGCACCACTTGATAAATTTAAAAAATGGGCTGAAACATTAGAAAACTCAGTGGGTAATCCTTTATATCACTGGTCACAACTTGAGTTGAAAATGTACTTTAACATTGAAGATTTACTTACAAGTGATAACGCTGAAGAAATTTATCATCGTGCTAATGATTATTTAAAACAACATAAAGTAACAACGCAATCATTGATTACTGATTCAAATGTCAACTTAATTTGTACTACAGATAATCCAACTGATGATCTAAACTATCATGATGAAATCAAAGCACAGGATGGTTTTCATACAACGGTACTTCCTGCATTTAGACCAGATGATGTATTCAAAATTGGAGACCAAGCCTTTTCAGATTTACTAGAAAAATTAGAAAAGCTTACGCATAAAATTACATCACCTTCAGACTTCGTGGAGGCATTATATAAACGTATTCAATATTTCCATGATAAAGGTGGTCGATTAGCTGATCATGGTTTAGAAGAAATTCACTTTGAAGATTATACTGACAAAGACATTCAAGCCATTTTCACTAAAGTCCTAAATCATTCAGGCATTTCATCATATGAACAATTCCAGTTCCAAAGCTACATGTTAAATGAATTAAGTAAGGCTTATCATCAACATGGTTGGGTTATGCAAATCCACTTTGGCGCAATTCGAAATAACAATTCTAAAATGTTTGAAAAAGTCGGCGAAGATGCTGGTTTCGATTCAATTAGAGACCAAGAGAATCTCGCTTATCATTTAAACGCAACACTAGACATGATGGAACAAGAAGGTCACTTACCTAAGACGATTCTGTATAATTTAAATCCAATTTATAATGACATCGTGGGGTCAACGATTGCCAATTTCCAAACTGAACCAGGCATTAAAAGTAAAGTGCAACATGGTGCCGGTTGGTGGTTCAATGATACTAAGAGAGGTATGTTAAGACAAATGTCATCATTAGCTGATCAAGGATTACTAATGCATTTCGTTGGTATGTTAACAGATTCAAGAAGTTTCATATCATATTCAAGACATGATTACTTTAGACGTATATTATCTTCATTCATTGGGGACTTAGTTGAAAAAGGTGAGATTCCTAATGATGACCAATTATTAAAACGCATGATTGAAAATATTTGCTATAACAACGCTTATAACTACTTCAAATTAATATAGGGGGACAAGACAATGAAAATGACATTTAGATGGTACGGCAAAGATGATCCAATCAGTTTGGAATATATTAAGCAAATACCTGGAATGAAAGGTATTGTAAGTGCAATTTATGATGTGCCGGTTGGTGACGTTTGGCCATTAGATAAAATTAAAGATTTAAAACAAGAAATTGAAGATGCAGGTATGGAATTATCAGTCATTGAGAGTGTACCTGTACATGAAGATATTAAATTAGGTAAACCAACACGAGATAAATATATAGAAAATTATTGTGAAACACTTCGTAATTTAGGACAAGCAGGTATTAAAATTGTGTGTTACAACTTCATGCCAGTATTTGATTGGACGCGTTCACAATTAGACTACCGCTTAGATGATGGCTCTACTTGTTTAATCTATGATGAAAATGACGTCGAAAAAATGAATCCATTAAGTGGTGAATTATCATTACCAGGTTGGGATTCAAGTTATACGAAAGAAGATTTAAATCAATTATTTGAAGATTACAAAGAAGTAGATGAAGAAACATTGTGGGAAAACTTAAACTACTTCATACAAAAAGTAATACCGGTTGCTGAAGAGGAAGATGTTTTGATGGCTATACATCCGGATGATCCACCATGGAATATCTTTGGCTTACCACGTATTATCACTAATAAAGAAAATTTAGAGCGCTTTATTAACTTATACGACTCTAAATACAATGGTTTAACAATGTGCTCTGGTTCACTCGGTGCCGACCGACGAAATGACTTTGTCGACATGTTACGTTACTTCGGTGAGAAAGATCGCGTCAACTTTGTACATGCCCGTAATGTTAAGTTGATAGGTGATAAATCTTTCCAAGAATCAGCACACCTTTCTGAAAAGGGCTCAATCGACATGTACGAAGTCGTTAAAGCATTGCACAGCTTCGACTATCATGGACCGATTAGACCAGACCATGGACGTATGATTTGGGGCGAGACAGGTAAACCAGGATATGGGTTGTATGATCGTGCATTAGGAGCAACATATTTAAATGGTTTATACGAAGCGGTTAGTAAAAACAACAAATAAATAAAGGAGAAATGAACTTATGAAATTACCATTCGATATTGATTTAAAAGATAAAGTCGTAGTCATTACAGGTGGAACGGGTGTCATTGGTAGTGCAATGTCTACTGCCTTAGCACAAAGTGGCGCTAAAGTTGCGATGGTTGGTCTTAGAGAAGACGCGAGTGGCTTAGTTGAAGCAATTAAAGAATTAGGTGGCGAATCTCGCGTATTTCTAGGTGATGTGACGAATAAAGAAGACATGAAACGAATTAAACAGGAAGTTAATGATACGTTCGGTAGTGTCGATATTTTGATTAATGGTGCAGGGGGTAATGCACCTAAAGGCACTACAGATGACGAACACTTTGAGGGTAATTTAGATCAAGATAAACAAACATTCTTCAACCTAGATGAAGAAAGCGTTGGATTCGTAATGGATCTTAATTTCCTAGGTACATTTATTCCATCACAAGTCTTCGCAACTGACATGTTAGATAAAGAAGACGCAACGATTATTAACATTTCATCAATGAATGCATTTACACCACTTACAAAAATTCCAGCCTATAGTGGTGCAAAAGCAGCAATTAGTAATTTCACACAGTGGTTAAGTGTGTACTTCTCTAAAACAAATATTCGAGTGAATGCGATAGCGCCTGGCTTTTTACTAACTAAGCAAAACGAAGCATTGCTGTTGAATGAAGATGGCAGTTATACAGATCGCTCTAAAAAAATTATTAATGCTACACCAATGGAACGTTTTGGAAAGCCGGAAGAATTAGTAGGTGCACTACTATTCCTAGTTAGCAAAGAGGCTTCAAGCTTTGTTAATGGCGTAGTATTACCAGTTGATGGTGGATTCAACGCATATTCAGGTGTGTAAATATAGGAGGGGTAAAGTTGCTATATCCAATTAATACAGAAACAAGACAACTATTTGATTTGTCTGGTATATGGAAATTTAAATTAGTAGGGTATAAAGAAGACGTAGACGTAAGTAAAGCGTTAGATACAGATGATGTTATGGCTGTACCTGGTTCTTATAATGATCAAGGTGTCATTCAAAGTATTCGACAACATGTTGGTGACGTCTACTATGAAAGAGAAATTATGATTCCAAAGCATCTTGATGGTGAAAGAATTGTATTAAGATTCGGTTCAGTCACCCATCATGCTACAGTTTACTTGGATGGTAAGGAAATCGTGACACATTCAGGTGGTTTCCTACCATTTGAAGTTAATATCACTGAAATTGCTACTATTGGAAGTCATCGATTAACTGTAAAGGTTAACAACGTACTGACACATAGCACATTACCAGTAGGTAATTATAGTGAACACGTTGCTGAAGACGGTACCGTTACACCAGTCAATGAACCTAACTTCGACTTCTTTAATTACGCAGGCATTCATCGTCCCGTAAAAATATATACAACTCCACATAGTTATGTTGAAGATATCGTTATTAATCCGGAGGTTAAAACGAGTGGAGAAAGTGTCGTCAATTATAAAGTAGCTGTACACGAAGGTAGTTCTAATATTAATCAAGTTAGAGTAACGATTATAGATGAAGAAGGACAAGTGGTTACGAAGCATGATGAATCTGAAGGTGCAATGTCTATTGATAATCCTCATTTATGGCAACCGCTTAATGCGTATCTTTATCATATGAAAGTTGAATTATTAAATGATGGTGAGATTATTGATGTGTACACAGAACGATTTGGTATTCGCTCTGTAGAAGTAAAAAATGGTCAATTCCTTATTAATAATAAGCCATTTTATTTCAAAGGTTTCGGTAAACATGAAGATACATTTTATAATGGTCGCGGTTTAAATGAAGCAGCCAATGTGATGGATATCAATTTGATGAAATGGATTGGCGCCAATTCTTTCAGAACATCGCATTATCCATACTCAGAAGAAATGATGCGACTCGCAGATGAACAAGGTATCGTTGTGATTGATGAAACGACAGCAGTAGGTGTACATCTTAACTTTATGGTCGCTTTAGGTGGTCAGTTAGAGCACGATACTTGGAAAGAGATTGATACGCATCAAGCCCATACAGAAGTCATAGAAGGTTTGATTGAAAGAGATAAGAACTATGCATGTGTCGTTATGTGGTCAATTGCTAATGAACCCGCTTCTAATGAAAAAGGCGCGAAAGCTTATTTTAAACCATTAGTAGAATTAGCTAGAAGTAAGGATCCACAGAAACGACCAGTTACTATTGTCACAATTCTTACTTCTCAACCGGATGTATGTGAAGTTCAAGACTTAGTTGATGTGCTATGCTTAAATCGTTATTACGGTTGGTACACTCAATCTGCAGATTTAGAAGGTGCGAAAAAAGCATTAGATAAAGAATTAGCACAATGGTCTGAACGACAACCGAATAAACCTATCATGTTTACAGAGTATGGTGCAGATACCGTAGCTGGAATGCATGCGATTGATGACCAAATGTTTACGGAAGAATATCAATTGAATTATTATAAAGCGAATCATGAAATAGTCGATAAATACCCACAATTTATTGGCGAACAAACATGGAATTTCGCAGATTTTGAAACGTCAAATGGCATTATCCGAGTTCAAGGTAATAAGAAAGGTATCTTCACTCGTGATCGTAAACCTAAAGCTATTGCACATTATTTTAAAGAACGCTGGCATAATATACCTGATTTCAACTATAAATCATAGATAGAAAGTAAGAATGGCGTATTTCATTAAAATAGACCTCATAAGATGAACGTTAATTTCATCTTATGAGGTCTAATTCTTTATTGTTCTACTATTTGAATTAGATTACCGCAAGTATCGTTGAAAATAGCCATTTTAGCACTACCCATTGTAGTCGGTTCAACGGTAAAGTGAACGCCTTTTTGCGTCAATGCATCATAGGTTTGTTGTACATTTTTTACGCCGAACATCGTAATAGGTATGTTAGCTTCGAATAGACGTTGTTGATAGTCACCTGCAATAGGGTTGCCATTTGGTTCTAAGACCAATTGAGCACCATCTGGTTGATTCGGAGATACTAAAGTAAGCCATCTAAATCCTTCGCCTACAGGTTCATCTACTTTCTTTTCAAAACCTAAAATGTCTGTATAAAATTGTAAAGCTTCTTCTTGATTATCTACAAAGATACTATTCGCAATAATATTCATATTGATCCCCTCAAAGTATTTATTATGAAACTTGGATTACTAGGCCTGTTTAAGCACACGAGCCATTTCTTCAATTTTACCTGCATGTAATGGGACGTGAATGGCATTTAACACTAATAATTCGTTAAGTGTTTTGCAGCCAGCAATCGGTTGTTCAAGTTCTTGTGATAGTTGTTCATCAGTAAGTTGACGAGCACGATCTGGAATTGTTTTTAAGTCCTCTTTAATCGATTCAATTGATGGTATGTCTTGTCCCACCCAGTTTGTAGGACTAGAACCGTAACCAAATAATTTAGTATACGTTTCAATATCAACGGCATTTTGACCACCCATTGATAAAGCAGAATCGAAAATAGTTAAAACATGTCCAAATTGCCAATGTAAAGTATTTGGAAAAACATCATTCTCTTTATCTAATACTTTCTCAACGTTCCAACTATCATAAACTGATAGTAAGTAGTTCACGCCAGTATCAATCACATCATAGACTGTTTTAGTACTCATTTGCGTTTCCTCCCACATGTTTAAAGAATTGACTATTAAGCGTTTACCCGTTAAATAGGAGTTATAAGCATTACGATTAAAGTGCTAGTTTTATTTAGCGAATAGCGCATATTGGTTTCATGGATTTGATATGCAAAGTTTTAAAATATAGGAAAAAGGATAGCTGATTATCAACTATCCCTTTAGTCGTATGAATGATGAGTTATTTATAAATATTCTTTTTCTTTAATATAGTTATAATTACCTTCGAATTTCTTTAAAGATTTGTTTTTTAATAAATAAGTAGTGTTAAATAATTTATTGAGAAAATAGATGTCATGTGAAACCGTAATAATTGAACCTTCATAATTTAATAGTGCGTCTTCAATGATTTCTTTTGCTTCTATATCTAAATGATTAGTGGGTTCATCCAAAATGAGTAAGTTATAATCAGTGTGTACAATTTGAGCCCATCTCAGTCTTATTTTTTCGCCACCACTTAAATCACCAACTTTTTTAAAAACATCTTTCCCATAAAACATAAAGTCAGCTAAAATATGTCGGGCTTCCGCTTCTGACACATTTACCTCTTCACGAAACGTATTTAATACGGTGTTGTTATCAGCATCATTCTCAAATTCATGTTGTGAAAGATAACCTATTTTTAAGTTGTTTGCCGTTTTAATAGTACCGTTATCAATTGAAACGACTCCTAAAATAATTTTCAATAAGGTAGATTTTCCAGTACCATTATCTCCAATTATAGCTATATGCTCGCCTCTTCTAACCAACATATTCACATTTTCAAATAATAACTTATCATACGTTTTAGTGACATCTTCCATCTCTATGACTCTGTTAGAAACGCGTGTAGCATCTTCTAATTCCATCTTCATATTTTTTGAGTTGAGAATTGGTTTATCCAAACGTTTGATGCGATTTAATGATTTTTCCATGCTTTTAGCTCGACGATACATGCCAGCATTGGGAGGGTTAGATTGGCTGGCCCACATTCTTAATTGTTTTATAGACGCTTTCATTTTTTTTATTTTCTTTTGCTGTGTTTTATATGCTTCGAATTCAATTAATAATCTTTTTTCACGTTCTTCTACAAAATATGAGTAGTTGCCATTATATGGATATAGATTTTTTTGATCGATTTCTATAATTTGATTTACTGTTTCATCTAAAAAATAGCGATCGTGTGAGACAACCACTGTAGCGCCGTGATAATTTTTTATATAATTGGTTAACCATTCAATAGATTTGAAATCAAGATGATTCGTTGGTTCGTCTAAGAGTAATAAATCTGTCGGCTTAATTAATATCTGAGCGATACCTACTTTTGTTCGTTCTCCACCAGATAAATCTTTCCACTGTGATTCAAGTAAATGCGTTATATTTAAGCCACTGGCTACTCTACGTATTTTAGCATCTATTTCATAGCCGCCATGTTCCTCATAATATGACTGCAAATTCCCATAGCGAAGCATTAATTCATCTATATCATTCACAGCCATACTCATTTTTTCTTCTAATAATTTAAGTTGCTCAGAGATGATGTTTAATTCGCCGAATACTGATTTTAAACAAGTATAAACTCTTTCATTATCAGCATAATTAGGAATTTGATCTAAATAACCAATTTTTATATTTTTTTTCCAGCTTATAATACCTGTCGTGGGAGATTCTGACCCACATAGAAGTCTTAATAATGTTGTTTTTCCTTCACCATTTCGACCGACTAAGCCAATAGTGTCACCAGAATTGAGGGTTAGCTTAACATTGTCGAATAATGTTTCGTCAAGAAACTTTTTAGTAACATCCGTAGCATTTAATATATTCAATTTCCTTCCTCCATATTATCTATAAGGAAGGGAATGTTAGTGTCCGTTCCTTATAGAGCGATTAATAACTTCAAAAAAGACATACTCCACCAATTTTGAAATTACAATCGAAAATTTGTTGCGAATGATTTGTAGAAATCTGCAACAAAATGCTATAAGAAACATTTCGACACCTCCTAAAATACAATTTATAGTCATTTTACATTAAACAACTGATTTCATAAAGCGGAACTCAAATAAAGTCATTTTACTTACTAAATATTGTTATGTATGATTAAAGTGTTCAAATTGCGGTAGGATAGACTTTCTGACATATAGATAGTGGAGAATGCCAATCAGATAAGTTTTTTAAAATTGAGAGGTGAGAAGGGCGTGTACTCAATTCAAGATATTGATCATCGTATTGAAGCATGGATAGCACAGATTGCACGTAAGGTTGATATGATGTTGAATGATGTGGCGGTTGAAACAAAAAAGCATGATTTGGATTTAGTGACGAATATCGACAAAGAAGTTCAAGCTGATTTCACTCAACTTATTAAAGCATATTATCCAGAACACCAGATTATGGGTGAAGAAAAAAGCAATCATGAGATTGATATGTATCGTGGCTATGCTTGGGCGATAGATCCCATTGATGGTACAACGAATCTTGTTAAACAACATAAAGATTATTGTTTAATAGTAAGTTTATTCTACAATGGAGAGCCATTATTAGCTTATACATATGAATTTTATCAACAGAAGTTATATAAAGCTGTAAAGGGTAAAGGTGTGACGGTTAATGGCGTGCCACTACGTGTAGACATGTATCATCACCTCAAAGATGCGTTGATTTCTATTGATCCGAAACGTGCGCGTTCCGAGTTATTAAAGGCATTGATTTCAAAATCGCATGGTTTTCGATTTATTGGTGCTGGTGGCATTGGTGCGTTGCGAACAATTACAGGGGATTTCGGAGCAAGTATTGATATGGGAGCAAACCTGTGGGATATGAGTGCACAAATATTATATGCGAAAGAGTTAGGGTTAGTTGTAACAGATATTCAAGGCAACTCTATCGATTTAAATCATGTTAAAGGTGCGATTATCGCGCATCCGGATATTCACGAAGACATCATTAATATTATAAAAACGTATCAATAAAATATCCTGCCACATACCGGTACTTACACGTAACGGTTGATGTGGTAGGATTTTTATTAATATTAGGAAAGGTTTGGCTTTGATCGCTCGTTATCAAGCCTTCAAGTATCATTTTTTAAGGTTTAATCGCAAATGCACGTACTGGGAAACCAGGTGCGTCTTTCGGTTTCGGACTAATCGCGTAAATGACTGCACCACGCGTTGGCAATTGGTCTAAATTCGTTAACAATTCAAGTTGGAACGTATCTTGTCCAAGAATGTAACGTTCTCCAACGATGTCACCATTTTTAGCAGTATCTACCGACGCATCTGTGTCGAATGTTTCGTGGCCAATTGATTTTACGCCACGTTCTTCGATTAAGAACTTCAAGGCGTCTAATCCCCAACCCGGTAAATGTTGATTACCATCAGAATCTTTATTTTCAAATTGTTCAATATCTGGCCAACGTTTCGACCAGTCAGTACGTAATGCTACAAACGTGCCTTCTTCAATACGTCCGTTTTTAGCTTCCCATTGCTCTAAATGGTCACGTGTGACGATAAAATCAGCATTTTCTGCAGCTTCTTTTGAAAAGTCTAAGACGATAAGGGGTAATACTAACTCTTTTAAGTCTAGCTCTTCTAAGTAACGTTTATTCTCTACAAAGTGAATAGGTGCATCGATGTGTGTACCATATTGAGTGACGATATTCCAACGTTGCACGTAAAAGCCGTGTTCTTCGACTGTGAAAAGAGTGGAAACTTCACCTTTTTCAAATTCACTAAATCGAGGTATTTCAGGGTCAAAGGTATGTGTTAAATCAACCCATTCAGCTTCTTTCAGTTGATTTAGTTGATCCCATAATGGAAAGTTTGGCATGTACAACACCTCCAATTGTAATTGTTATTCTATGTTGATTATGGCAGTGACTGACTGAACTGACCCGTCGCTTTGGAAAAGCTTGCTTCAGTTCTAGTCATCTGTGCCGGGGCTGTACGACGAAATCACAAGTGATTTCTGTACAGCTCCCTCCCTACGCGGGTTTATTTTGATTATTTGATTCACGTTTTTTACGAACTGTATTTACAAGTACAGTTAGAGCGTCTTTTACTTCATCTTCTTTACGTGTTTTTAAGCCGCAGTCTGGGTTAACCCAGAATAGTGAACGGTCAATTTGTTGTAAAGAACGATCAATCGCTGTAGCGATTTCATCTTCTGTAGGAATACGTGGACTATGAATATCATAAACACCTAAGCCAATACCTAAATCGTAGTTAATATCTTCAAAATCTTTGATTAAATCACCATGGCTACGTGATGTTTCAATTGAGATAACATCAGCGTCTAATTCATGGATAGCATGGATGATTTGACCAAATTGAGAATAACACATATGCGTATGAATTTGCGTTTCATCTTGTACTGAAGATGTTGCTAATTTGAATGAATTTACTGCATCTGCAAGATATTGTTCATGGTATTCAGAACGTAATGGTAAACCTTCACGTAAAGCTGGTTCATCTACTTGGATTACTTTTATACCCGCTTCTTCTAGCGCTAATACTTCTTCGTCAATGGCTAAAGCGATTTGGTCTTGAACGACTTTACGTGGTACATCTACGCGTTCGAATGACCAGTTTAAGATAGTTACAGGGCCAGTTAGCATACCTTTAACTGGTTTGTCAGTTAAACTTTGCGCATATACAGTTTCTTTGACTGTTAGTGGTTCAGTCCATTTTACATCTCCGTAAATTACTGGTGGTTTAACTGCGCGTGAACCATATGATTGTACCCATCCGAATTTTGTTACTAAGAAACCTTGAAGTTTTTCTCCAAAGAATTCAACCATATCATTACGTTCGAATTCACCATGCACTAATACATCTAAACCGATATCTTCTTGAATTTTAATCCAACGTGCAATTTCACTTTCTAAGAAGTTATTATAGTCTTCATCTGAGATACGTTTGTTTTTCCAATCGGCACGATATTTACGTACTTCTTGTGTTTGAGGGAATGAACCGATTGTAGTTGTTGGTAAGTCAGGTAAGTGTAAGCGTGCGTCTTGTGCCTTTTTACGCTCAGGGAAAGGTGACTTACGACTTGTTGGTACACTATCGAAGTCGTATTCTAGATTTTTGAATGATTGACTTTGGAAACGTTCATAACGTGCTTTCAATTTGTCATATTTTGCGCTATCGTTCTGGTTAAATAGTCGACGTAGCGCGTCTAATTCATCTAACTTTTCAGTGGCGAAACTTAAACCTTCTTCGATTGATTGCTCTAAAGTTTCATCATCTAATGATACTGGAACGTGTAATAAAGATGATGAAGGTTGGATAACGATATGTTTTGCGTGTCCTTGTAACGTTTCGATTAATTTTTTCTTAGCTTCGATATCTGCAGCCCACACGTTACGGCCATCAATAATACCTGCATATAATGTTTTAGATGAATCGAAGTCACCTGATTCAATTTGTTTTAAGTTATAACCGTTGTCGTGTACAAAGTCTAATCCTAAACCACCAACTGGTAATGAACTTAAGAATTTAACATTGGCACGTTCGAAGTAAGTTTGAATGACTAATTTGTCAGCTAAACCTGCTTTATCAAAGTAGTCATAAGCTTCTCTAGTAATAGCTTCATAAGCTTCGCTTTCATCAGTAACTAATACTGGTTCATCAACTTGGATATAGGCTGCACCAGCGTCAATTAATGATTGAAGCACTTCTTTATATAAAGGTAATAGTGTTTGAACTTTCTCTTCGAATGATTGATGTCCACCTTTAGATAATTTTACAAACGTTATAGGACCTACAATCACAGGGTGAGCGTTAACGTTAAGAGATTTCGCATAGTTAAAGCGATCTAATAAAATGTTGTGGTTCACTTTAGGTTCAACATTATCCCATTCAGGAACAATATAGTGGTAATTCGTGTTGAACCATTTAATGAGTGCACTCGCGACATGTTCTTTATTACCGCGTGCAATATCGAATAATAAATCATCGTTAACTTCGCGACCTTGGAAACGTTCAGGGATGATGTTGAATAATAATGATGTATCGAGAATATGATCATACAATGAGAAGTCGCCGACAGGTACACTGTCTAAATTATAATTTTTTTGTAATAGTAAATTTTCTCTATGTAGGTCACTTAACTTTTGATCTAATTCTGTTTTATCGATTTTTTTAGCCCAATAGCTTTCGATGGCTTTTTTCCATTCTCTTTTTCTACCTAATCTTGGGAATCCTAAATTTGAAGTTGTAATTGTTGTCATGATATTGCCTCCTTGTTTTGGGTAATTGCTTTAGAATATGCTGCGAGTTCTAATGAATAATCGATACGTTGGAATGGTGTGATAATGTATAAACCATTGAAATACTCATGCACTGTATCAATCAATTCTTTAGAAAGTCTCAAACTTAATGCTTTTGTTTTTTCTTTATCATCTCTTACTGCTTTAAATTGGCTTAATACATCTTCAGACATTTTAATACCAGGCACTTCGTTATGTAGGAAAAGTGCATTGTTATAGCTTGCGATAGGCATGATACCTATAAATAGAGGGACATTAAGGTGTTTCGTCGCCTCATATACTTCTTTAATTTTTTCTTTGCTATACACAGGTTGTGTAATGAAGTAATTCATACCGGCAGCTACTTTTTTCTCAAGGCGTTTTACTGCACCGTCAAGTTTGCGTACATTAGGGTCAAATGCACCAGCGATGTTGAAGTTTGTATGTTTCTTCAGCGCATCACCATCAGTATTAATACCTTGATTGAATCTTAATGCTAATTCGGTTAATCCTTTTGAATTTACATCGTAGACATTCGTGGCACCGGGTAGGTGGCCTACTTTTGAAGGGTCACCTGTAATCGCTAAAATTTCATTAACGCCAATAAGCGATAAGCCAAGTAAGTGTGATTGCAAGCCAATCAAATTACGATCTCGACATGTAATATGCACGAGGGGTTCAATGTTATAACGTTGGCGTATGATGCTCGCTGCAGCGATATTGCTAACACGAACAGTAGCAAGTGAATTGTCAGCGAGGGTAACAGCATCAATGTTCGCTTCGTCAAGTTTGCCAATATTCTCAAAGAAGAGATCTGTATCTAAATGTTTAGGTGTATCGAGTTCGACAATAACTGTTGGTCCGTTTTTAACTTTTGTTGTTAAATTATGTTTATAGGTATGTGTGACTGCTCGATTTGTCTGACGATTGATTGGAATGACGTTTTTATTTTTAACAGGTTTTAAATCTTTTACAGATGATTTGATATATGCAATGTGTTGTGGTGTTGTGCCACAACATCCTCCAATTAATCTCACCCCCTCATTAATAAGTTCTTGTGCGACATCTCCGAAATATTGTGCATTATCGCTATACTTAAATTCGCTATTCTCAATATCCAGTAAACTTGCGTTTGGATAGCATGATAAGTAAGCCGTTTCTGGTAACTCAATATGTGAAAATGAGCGTTGCATATGGTGTGGACCGTGATGGCAATTTAATCCAACAACATTGGCGCCACAGGCAACTAATTGCTGTAAAGCTTTATTGATTTCAGTGCCATCGACTAAGTAATTCGTATTTGAAGCGGTCAATTGTGCGATGATAGGGATATCGTACTTTCGACGTGTTGTTGTAACAATATTTGTCAGTTCTTCTAAGTCGTAGTAAGTTTCGAATAATAACCCATCAACACCTTCTTCAACGAGTGTATCGATTTGATTTTCAGCGTGATACTGAATGGTGGACAAAGGCAATTCCTCTTGCTGTAAACTTCTGAAACCACCTACTGTACCAAGTATGAAAGTATCAGGTCGTGCGGCACGTTTTGCGATGGCTACAGCTGCCTTATGAATGTCCTTTACTTTATGTTCCAAGCCAAAGCGTCTTAGCTTTTCAAAGTTAGCACCATACGTGTTGGTCTGGATAATATCGGCACCGGCCTCTATATAAGAACGATGTATAGACTCTACTTTTTCTGGGTGTGTTAAGTTATAAGCTTCTGGACATGTATCTAAACCCTCTGAATAGAGAATTGTTCCCATTGCACCGTCAGCTACTAAAACGTTGTTCTGTAATTGATTCAATAATCGACTCATTGAAAGCCTCCTTTAATGCGTAGTTGAGGTCAGCAATTAATTCTTGAGGTTGTTCTAGACCTACGCTTAATCGGAATAAGCCAAAGGTAATGCCACGTTCATTTCGAACATCTTCAGGAACAGCAGCATGTGACATTGTGGCTGGATGAGATAATATCGTTTCTACACCCCCAAGACTTACTGAAACTAGGGGTAAAGTTAAAGCATCTACAAAGTCTTGTGCTTTCGTTTCATCTTTTAATCGAAATCCAATCACGGCACCACCGCTATTTGCTTGTGATAAGTGTAATGAACTGTTTCCTGGATAATATACTTCGGCAATTTCTTCTCTTTCTTTTAAAAATGCTACAAGTTTCTCTGCATTTGATGTTGATTGTTTAAACCGCACAGGTAATGTTTTTAAGTGTTTGGCTAATGTCCAACTATCATGCGCTGACAATGCAGTGCCCGTACCATTCTGTAAAAGATATAATGCATCAGCGACGTCTTTACGATTTGTAATGGCAGCGCCTGCGATAATATCGCTGTGGCCACCTAAAAATTTAGTAGCTGAATGAACCACAATATCAGCGCCAAGTGCAAGTGGTGATTGACCCAACGGTGTCATAAATGTGTTATCTACTGCTAAAAGTAAGTGATGACGTTTAGCAATCGCTGCTACTGCACGTATATCTGTAATTTTGAAACAAGGATTGGATGGTGTTTCTACGTAGATGAGTTTGGTATTCGGTTGAATCGCACGCTCAATTTCTTCAGGTTGTGTAGCATTAACAGTTGTAAATTGAATATCAAAGCGATTTAAAATTTGTTCTGTAAGTCTGAATGTGCCACCGTATACATCATCAGGAAGAATGACGTGATCATTTGCTTTTAATGTTAGTAATACCGCTGAAATTGCTGCGATACCTGAGGCGTACGCAAATGCATATTGTCCTCCTTCAAGTTTCGCTAATTTTTCTTCAAGAAGTTGGCGGTTTGGATTGCCACTTCTGGCATAATCAAATTTTGCATTGCCACCAAGCACCTTTTGATGAAATGTTGAAGAGTCATAAAGTGGTGGGTTAGCTGAATCGTAATCTACACCTCTGTGTTCATCAAAAATAACTTCGGTTTCTTTTGATAAGCTCATGAAATCACTCCTACTTTAGAATTCTCCAATGCTCGTAAAATATCTGACTCAATGTCGTTATAATCTTCAATACCAATGGATAAGCGTATAAGGTGTTCATCTATGCCACGTTTATCTTTTTCTTCATCCGGCATATCGACATGCGTTTGTGTGTATGGGAAAGTAATGAATGTTTCTGTTCCACCTAGACTTTCTGCGAAGATACAGATTTCTAAATTTTCCAAAAATTTAGCAACGCTAAAGTCTTTATTTAGACGTAAACTTAGCATGCCCGTTTTACCACTGTATAGCACTTCGTCTATAGCACTAGAAACTTTACATCGCTCGGCTAACTTCTTAGCGTTTGCCTCTGACCGTTCAATACGTAAATGTAATGTTTTTAAGCCACGCTGTAATAAATAACTATCGATAGGAGACAATGTTGCTCCAATCATGTTATGCAATTGCCCAAGTTGCTCAGCTAATGATTCATCTTTAACAGTTACAACCCCCGCCAATACATCATTGTGACCGCCAATATATTTAGTTGCTGAATGGAGTACAATGTCTGCACCGTCTTCTAAAGGCGTGGATAAATAAGGTGTTAAAAACGTGTTGTCGATAATTGTTAATAGATTATGCTGTTGACTTAAGATGTAATAAGGTTCAACGTCAATTTCGATCATTTGTGGATTCGAAATAGGTTCTATGAAAAGTGCCTTTGTATTGGGCGTAATAGCGTTAACAACTTCTTCATAATTTAGGAAATCAACATATTTAAATTTGATACCATATTGTTTTTCATAAAAGTCAAATAATCTAAATGTGCCACCATATAAGTCGAAAGCGACTAATATTTCATCACCTGGTTGAAACAAGTTACATATAAGTTGTACTGCAGCCATGCCACTTGAAGTGGCAAATGAAGCAATGCCTCCTTCTAATTTCGCAAAGGATTCTTCAAATGCAGAACGTGTTGGATTCTTTGTTCTTGTATAATCATAGCCTGTTGACTGACCAAGGTGAGGATGTTGATATGCAGTAGACAAATAGATAGGATTGGCTATTGCGCCAGTAATATCTTTAGTTAATGATATTTGTGCTAATTGAGTATCTTTCATGTCAAATCCTCCATTCAATTTTTTGTCCAATAAAAAAAGCTTCCGTCCTTTAAACCCGATATGCATCGGATGTAAAGGACGAAAGCCTGTTTCGCGGTACCACCTTTATTTATTACTTTATTGCTAAAGTAACCTCAAACAGTACGCCATTTTGTGAATAAAAGTGTACTGAGATAGTGGACGCTAATTTAATCGTTATGTGACACTTTAGTCGAATGAAGGGGACACATTAAAAAACTCATTTAACTTGATTATAAGTAAATGAGTATTAACGATGATTAGCGACGTCTAGAATTCCAGTACGCCATTAAACAATAAATGTTAATACTGTATCGCTATAACGGGCGAACCCGTTGACACCTCGTATTGGCATCAACACTCAAAGGCCATTTTCAAACTTTCTTTCAATGTCTCTTCTCAGCTTTGGAGACTCTCTGTATTAGCAGTGTAAGTTCTACTTTTCTTATTGCAGTGTGTAATTTGTGTTTTTTTAAGTTAATTCATAGCTTACAGACCTAAATTACATTTGTCAATAACTTTTCTGAAAATTAAGATTATAAAGGTAATTCAGAAAACGCTTTAAGTATTGATAACATAGTGATAATTGTATATAAAAAAATTTAATTTTTTCATTTCATTTGTCTAATCTACTTGTTAAACCTATTCTATATTTTTTAAAATAAATAAGTACTAAAAAATGCGCGCCATTGAATTTATAGTGTAAAAGTAAGTTTGTTGTGATTGTAAAAGACTAGTTCTTAGATAATGCTTCAAATATGATACCAATAATGGCTTAGAGAGGTGAAAATAGTGGGTCAAAAGCAAGATGAGCGATTGGCGATAAGTCAAAATGAACAAATTCAAAAAATTGATCTTTCTAAAATTAAAGCCAATCCATATCAACCTCGTAAAACATTTGACGATGATAGATTAAGTGATTTAGCAACGTCAATACAAACTCATGGTGTATTACAGCCCATTGTATTGCGTCAGACTGTACAGGGCTACTATATAGTAGTTGGCGAAAGACGATTTAGAGCATCTCAATTAGCAGGGTTAAACGAGATACCTGCCATTATTAAAGAATTGTCCGATTCTGACATGATGGAATTAGCAATTATCGAGAATTTACAACGAGAAGATCTCAATGCTATTGAAGAGGCTGAAAGTTACCAGCGCCTCATGAATGATTTAGGATTAACACAACAAAAAGTAGCGGAACGACTAGGCAAATCACGACCATATATCGCAAATATGCTAAGATTGCTAAATTTACCCAAAGATATTTCGAATCAAGTCAAAGAAGGTGCGTTATCTAGTGCACATGGACGCACGTTGTTAGGCATTAAAGATGTCACTATGATGAAAAAGATAAGCCAACAAGCCATACGTGAAAATTGGAGTGTTAGATATCTTGAACAGGTTGTAAATGAATTACAAGACGGTGGGCAGTCTAAAAAAAGCAAAGCAACAACGCAAATAAAACCTAAATTTATTCAAAAGCAAGAACGTCGACTAAAAGAAAAGTTTGGGTCTAAAGTAGACATTTCAACTAGCAAGAATATAGGTAAAATAACATTTGAATTCAAAACAGAAGAAGAATTTAAACGACTCATTCAAAAACTCAATGACGAAGTATGATACGTAATCAATCATATTGATAGAGTGATACTCTATGAAAGAGTGAGTTAAGATGTGTTACATCTTAGGCTTTACCAAGGAAATAAGTAATAAAATAAAGCTTAAGACGGATACATATTGCGCAATAAATGAGTATAATAATTTAATTATAAAAAAGTTGAATAGGGAGGTTACTATTACATGAATCAGGTCAAAAATGTATTGTCTTCATTATTTGAACCTTTAACTAAAATAGAAACATATGAAAATTTAGCTATTAAAATAGCATTAATTATCATATATATTATTGTTGCACTTATCGTCATAGCAATATTAAACAAAGTAATTGAACAAGCATTTAAAATTCAAAATCGCAGTAGCAAAGGCAATAAGAAACGTTCTCGAACGCTTATTTCTCTTGTGCAAAACGTAGTTAGCTACATTGTTTGGTTCATTGTGATTACTACTATCTTAAGTAAATTTGGAATTAGTGTTGAAGGTATCATCGCCAGTGCCGGTGTTGTAGGTTTAGCTGTTGGTTTCGGTGCTCAAACGATTGTTAAAGATATCATCACTGGTTTCTTTATTATATTTGAAAATCAATTTGACGTTGGTGATTATGTTAAAATCAATAGCGGTGGTACAACAGTAGCAGAAGGAACAGTAAAATCTATTGGCTTAAGATCAACGCGAATTAACACAATCACAGGTGAATTAACGATTTTACCGAATGGTAGTATGGGAGAAATTACTAATTTCTCTATTACTAATGGTTTCTCTATAGTAGAAATTCCGGTTTCTGTAGAAGAAAACTTAGACAAGGTAGAAAAGCGTCTAAATAAACTATTTACTGCAATGCGCAGCAAATATTACTTATTTATCACTGATCCAGTCGTAGAAGGTATTGATTCGTTGGATGAAACTAAAGTAACGTTTAGAATATCTGCTGAAACCATTCCAGGTGAAGGTGCATCCGGTTCAAGAATATTACGTAAAGAAATTCAAAGAGTATTTGTTCAAGAAGGTATTAAATTACCACAACCAATTTATATTAAAAATAATAATCAACAAGGCAAATCTTAATTATTATTGAGGGGTAATTTCATGACGTCAAATTATGGAATAAATGATATAGTAGAGATGAAAAAGCAACATGCATGTGGAACTAATCGATTTAAAATTATTCGTATGGGTGCTGATATTCGCATCAAATGTGAGAATTGCCAACGAAGTATTATGATTCCACGTCAAACGTTCAATAAAAAATTAAAGAAAATATTAGTATCAAATCAAGATACTGAAGGTTAGGAGAATGATTAATGGCTTTAACAGCAGGAATCGTAGGATTACCGAACGTAGGTAAATCTACCTTATTTAATGCAATAACAAAAGCGGGAGCATTGGCCGCTAACTATCCATTCGCAACAATTGATCCAAACGTAGGTATCGTAGAGGTGCCAGATTCACGTTTAAATAAATTAACAGAAATGGTTGAACCTAAAAAAACTATTCCTACAACTTTTGAGTTTACTGATATTGCAGGTATTGTAAAAGGTGCTTCTAAAGGTGAAGGTTTAGGAAACAAATTCCTTTCACATATTCGTGAAGTAGATGCAATTTGCCAAGTTGTACGTGCATTTGATGATGAAAATGTAACGCACGTATCAGGACGCGTAAATCCTTTAGATGATATTGAAGTTATTAATATGGAATTAGTATTAGCAGACTTAGAATCTGTTGAAAAACGTTTGCCTCGAATTGAAAAAATGGCGCGTCAAAAAGATAAAACTGCTGAAATGGAAATGAGAATTCTAACTAGAATCAAAGAAGCACTTGAAAATGGTGATCCTGTACGTAGCTTAGACTTCAATGAAGAAGATCAAAGATACGTTAACCAAGCACAATTACTAACGTCTAAGAAAATGTTATATATTGCCAATGTTGGTGAAGACGAAATTGGTGATGAAGATAACGATAAAGTAAAAGCAATTCGAGAATATGCAGCGAAAGAAGATTCTGAAGTTATTGTTATTAGTGCAAAAATCGAAGAAGAAATCGCTACATTAGATGACGAAGATAGAGAAATGTTCTTAGAAGATTTAGGCATTGAAGAACCAGGACTAGACGTACTTATCAGAACAACATATGATTTATTAGGTTTATCAACATACTTTACTGCAGGTGTACAAGAAGTGCGTGCTTGGACATTCAGACAAGGTATGACAGCTCCACAATGTGCTGGTATTATTCACACTGACTTTGAACGTGGATTTATCCGTGCCGAAGTGACAAGTTATGATGACTATGTTGAGCATGGTGGCGAACAAGGTGCTAAAGAAGCGGGTAAACAACGTTTAGAAGGTAAAGAATACATTATGCAAGATGGCGATATCGTTCACTTTAGATTTAACGTTTAATAATCACATCTAATTATTTATAGCGATATGCATAGTAAAAATTAAATATTTGATAAAAAATAAAAAGCAATGTAAGTTTCGCTTGGCTTAAGTGACAGGAGACTTACATTGCTTTTTTTATATTGTTTATTTCATTATATCTTAAAAGAACGGTATAACTTTACTTGCTTCAATAATATCTTTGGTGCTAAAAAACTGTTTACCTTCTCCAGTGTAAGCAGGTTCTAGAATCATATTGGCTTTCGCACAATATAACCATTCTGGATTGATACCGCAATTTAATACTTCTTGAAATTCTTGAAAATCTTTATTCCAATCTAAATCTAATTGCATGTTTAACACCTCGACTTTATTATAGAACAAGTGTTCGTAAAAATAAAGTGTTATGTATAAATTTTTTAACTAGTAAACCAATCAGCAGTAACATTCGCATCTAAGTAATTCGCATCAACGTTTTGGTTTAGCTCAGGGGCATAGTAACTATCTGTGTATTGCCATAAAACTTTCTCTCTATTAGGTTCTTGCGTTTGATAAGCTGCTAACCAATAACCATCATAGGCACTTACAGCATTCGGAACATTGTTGGTCATAAAGTTCTCATAAGAATAAAATAATACTTTTTTATTCCCTGCAAGTTGTTTCATTTCATCAGCCCAAGCTTTTGTAGCAGTGTCAGCATCACCAGAAGTGATTGAATTTTGTTCAAAATCATTTACATAGAATGAAGCTTTAGGTGCACGACTATAAAGCGTTTGAGCTTCATTTCGAGCATCATCAGCATTTTCATACAGGCTATATGAATAGACGCCGAATTTCATATTATTTTTATCTAATAAAGCTGAATTATTCTCTAAACATTGATCAACATATTCAGAACCATATTGACCTCTGATAATGATGAAATCATAATCTTGTTTTAGTTGTTTAACTTGCGCATCCGTTAAGTTTCCTTGCCATTCTGAAATATCTAACACACGATCGCCATTTTGTGTTGTGATTGCTTTAGATTTTGTTGAAAAGGTTGAACGGTTACTAGTAGCGTTGCTTTGTTCATTGGGATGATTTTTTAGATATTTTTGATATCCATACCCCATCGTTCCTTTTTGGCTAACTTCAGTCTGTTCAGAAGCGTTTGCATTTAACGCACCTATAGAAGTTGCCATAATAGTTAAACATGCAATAGATGATGTTGTTTTCTTGAACATTTGAGCTCTCCTTTAGATATTTTATTTTTTAAAAATAATATTAATATGCAAAATGCAGTTGTGATGTTAGTACAAAAACTAATGATTCGCAACTTTATAATTGACACGATACATATGTAGAAAAATAAGGTTATAAACAATGTAACTTAGCGGAACTGATGCTGAATAAAATATATTGTAAAAAGTAATACTCTGTGCTATAATTCTTGATTGTGAGTAATGAAAATTATTCCTTGCTTATCGTTAGTATTCGATAGGCCGCATAGACCACAAGGAGGTGCAAGTATAAAATGAGAACATATGAAATTATGTATGTCGTACGTCCAAACATTGAAGAAGATGCTAAAAAAGCAGTTGTTGAACGCTTCAACGGTATCTTAGCTTCAGAAGGATCAGAAGTTTTAGAAGAAAAAGACTGGGGTAAACGCCGTCTTGCTTATGAAATTGAAGATTTCAAAGAAGGTTTCTATAACATCGTACGCATTAAAACTGATAACAACAGAGCTACAGACGAATTCCAACGTTTAGCTAAAATCAGTGACGATATCATCCGTTATATCGTTATCCGTGAAGACCAAGATAAGTAATAAATTAATGGGGGCGTTTTAATGATAAACAGAGTTGTATTAGTAGGTCGTTTAACTAAAGATCCAGAATACAGAACCACTCCCTCAGGCGTAAGTGTAGCGACATTTACTCTAGCAGTTAATCGTACTTTCACGAATGCTCAAGGGGAACGCGAAGCTGACTTCATCAATGTTGTTGTATTTAGAAGACAAGCAGAGAATGTGAATAATTATTTATTCAAAGGTAGTCTAGCTGGCGTTGATGGTCGCATACAATCACGCAGTTATGAAAATCAAGAAGGTCGTCGTATCTTTGTTACTGAAGTTGTAGCAGATAGTGTTCAATTCCTTGAACCTAAAAATGCTCAAGGTGGCCAACGTAATCAAAGTAATAACAATGATTTCCAAGACTACGGTCAAGGATTTGGTGGTCAACAATCAGGACAAAATACGTCTTACAATAACAATAATTCATCAAATAATAAACAATCTGATAATCCATTTGCAAACGCAAACGGACCGATTGATATTAGTGATGATGACTTACCATTCTAATAACAAAATGAACGTATAAAAAAATATTCCAAAGGAGGTAATTAACCATGGCAGGTGGACCAAGAAGAGGCGGACGTCGTCGTAAAAAAGTATGCTATTTCACAGCAAATGGTATTACACACATTGACTATAAAGACACTGAATTATTAAAACGTTTTATCTCAGAACGCGGTAAAATTTTACCACGTCGTGTAACTGGTACTTCAGCTAAATATCAACGTATGTTGACTACAGCTATCAAACGTGCTCGTCATATGGCTTTATTACCATATGTTAAAGACGAAAACTAATATATAGGTATTGGTTAAACCCCGTAGGCTTAAGGCTTATGGGGTTATTTTTTGTGCTTTGAATTTTAGGGAAAGGACATAATAATATTTTTACATTAAACACAAAGTAGTACTATATCAAGAAAATCCCCACCAATACTAAATTAATAATTTAGCTTGAAGGGGATTTGATATTATAAATACTAGTATTTTATTGTCATTAAATCATTATTTTAAATGATCAACGGCATACTGTGCTTCTTCTTCAGTAAATTTGAAACCATCTTTAGAAGACAACATATCCTTAATATCTGATTTAGAAGTATCGCCATTCTTAGATAAAGATTTGGCTCTTTCTAGTGCATTCTCTTTGTAGTCTACTTTTACATTATCGGCAGCATATTTTGCTTCATCTTCTGTGAAATCGTCGTATTCTACTAACTTATTATAAAGTTCACTTTTTGATTCGATAGAGTCTTGCATATATCGTTGGGCATTTTTTAATGCATTCTTTTTAAAATCCGTCTTCAAATGTTTCATTGCGTAATCTGCTTCATCTTTCGTAAATTGACGCCCATCTTTAGACGTAAGTTCGTCTTCAAGTTGCGATTTTGAAGAATAAGATTGGTCACTAATATGTTTTGCTGTTTCTAATGCATTTTCTTTATAGTCAATTTTTGCATGCTTCATTGCATAATCTACTTGTTCACTAGTAAACTGACCTGAATTTTCATCATTTTTAAGATAATCAGTTAGTTCTTTTTTCGAAAAATGTAAGTTATCACTACTTTCTTCTGCAGTTTTTAACGCATTTTCCTTATAATCTACATCTTTTAAATGATTAACGGCATATTTAGCTGTACTAGAATTAAATTTATCACCACTACTAGAAGTCAATTGATTATAGATACCTTTTTTAGACATGTACATTGATTTAGCATAAGTTTCAGCACGTTGCAAAGCTTCTTCTTTATCATTCCCGCCAGCTTTACGAGAGTTACCTTCTTGTTTGGATTCATGCGTTGCATTTTCACTATCACTTGATGAAATTGAGTCTGAGACTTTCATAAAAATCACACAAGCTGCTAGTACTAATATAATTAAAATAACTAGACAGCCACAACCGGCGCCGCATCCAATAAGCCAATATTTCCCTTTATTAGAACTATTGGAATTATCGTTTTGAGTACTTTCATTATTACTCACATTTTCATTTTTATCTTGATTATGTATATTGGTTTCTTGTGATTGTTCTTGGGATGAATTGGTATTATTTGGTGGCTCTTCATTAAATGCCATTAAAATATCCTCCTTGTAGTTAGTTAACACTTATTACAATCATACATAAATTAAAAATTACATACAATAGCTATTAAATTTATTTTATGACATTAATTTAAATTCAAGTCATTATATCGTGATTAATTTTATTTAAAACGAAAAATATGATAAAAAAAGCCTGTCATACACTAAATATATAGTATGACAGGCTTTTAATAGAAATTATAAACGAATATCGATATCGTCAATTTGCTGTTGATATTCTTTGTATTTACTTTCGACTAACATTTGATAAGGTGTGTCAAAGAAGTCTGCGAGAATCATTGCATCTTTAAACTTAGGTTCGTGTTGATGATTTTCCCATTCCCATAATTGATGGGGTTCATAATGTGTACCATATTTTTTATTAATTAATTCTGTTAATTCGTTAATTTCAAGATTTCGTTTAGTTCTTAAATTAAAAAGTGTATGTGAACTCATGAAACATAACCTCCTAAAAAACAAGTTTGAATTTAAATTATTTTTACTTACTTTCCAATTCATTAATTATAAGTAAATAATTTGAGTCTTTTATATACAACCTAAGTTATTTAACTATACTAGTCTTGTTCACAATAATTATCAAGTCTTTTAGCTGATAAATATTAATTATGTTATCTTTATTTCAAAAAATATAAATAAAGGGGAAATTTATAATGAAACTATTTGATTCGCATTTTCATATCATTGATTATGATTTTCCGGTGAAGGAAAATAACGGCTATATGCCTCCATCATTTAAGGTTAATGACTATTTAAATCATACTCAGCAATTAAATGTTGTTGGTGGCGCAATTGTATCAGGCTCATTTCAAGGGTTTGACCAAGATTATTTAATATCGGCTTTAAATCAACTTCAGGGACAATTTGTTGGGATAACGCAGCTACCTGCATCAACATCTGACGATGAAATTCTTCGATTACATGATGAAGGAGTTAGAGGTATTCGATTTAATGTTAAACGTGGTGGGTCTGAAGATATAGCGCTTATTAAGACGTTTGCGCAAAGAGTCTATGATTTAGTTGGCTGGCATTCTGAAATATATATTGAATCCAAACAATTAAATGACTATAAAGAAATTATAAGTTCGTTACCTAAAGTATCAATCGATCATCTTGGCTTGACCGCAGACGGTTTTGATGATTTAAAAGCATTAGTCAAACAAGGTGTTTATGTTAAAGCAACAGGATTTGGACGTATAGAAGTTGAGCCTATTGCAGCCATTAAGGAACTAATTGACATTAATCCTGATGCCATTATGTTTGGTACAGATTTACCTTCCACGCGAGCAAAGCGCCCTTTTAGTGAACAAGATATTGAGTTAATTCAAAAGCATTTTGATGAAGAGACACAAGAGAAGATCTTTTATAAAAATGCATTAAAATTTTACAGAATTTCAGAGTGAAAGTCGAATTTGTAGTAGTGTAAAACGAATATATAAATTATCCATAATTTTTATAATGAGATTTGATATAAGTTTAAATAAAAATATAATAAAATTATATACTAATGTTTATTCATGTTGATGCGTGGTATATATAAGAAGTATACAAAAATAGAAGATGTAAGGAGAGTTCTGAATATGGGCTTTATTGTTATGTTAATAGTCGGAGGATTAATCGGCTGGGTTGCCGGTATGATCATGGGTAAAGATATCCCAGGTGGTATCATCGGTAACATCATCGCTGGTTTAATCGGTTCAGCTGTAGGTAGTAAATTGTTAGGTACATGGGGACCTGTATGGGGTGGCGTACCAATCATTCCAGCACTAATCGGTGCAATTATTGTTATTTTCGTTGTTTCTTTAATTTTAAAAGCACTTAGAAAATAATAGCAATATTAAGAGAGCTACTTTAATAGTAGCTCTCTTTTTTAGTTTAATGAATTTTAATTAATTAAGGCCTGATGGCTATGAATATCTTCAAAATCATAGTTCTTTATAATCTCACATCCTAGTGGATGTCTACCATTATCAACGTGCTTATTAACTTCTTCTAATACTTCCAGAATTTCATACTCAGGCGTTTCAATATTAAATGAATACCTAAATATATGTCCATGATCCGATTTAACAGTTGCCATGAGTTCGTTGTTTACCATTTTATAACCTAGTAATTCCATTATTGATTCCCCCCCAATAAGTGTGATTACTTAGTTATAATGTAGCATGTAAAAATGCATGATGACAGTAATTTTACTTAAATGTTAATGATTATCATTTCACTTATCTTTTAGAGGGGTTATAGTTTAAACGTAGTTAAAATTGGGCATAAAAAGAGGGTGACGTCGGGTTAAGGCGTCACCCAGGAGTATTATGTTCATGAATATAAAAGACTTTGTAGTTATTATTTAACTACACCCTAATACTATCATGTTACCTACCATAATGACAATAAAAAGTGCTTAAAATATAAAAAAATTTCGTTTAGTACTAATATTTGTAAAAAGTTGTATTTAAGTTATTTATTAAACTTAAAATGATTGTGTCGCTTATTAACATTTAGACTACGCGTAGACTTACATATTTATATAAGTTATGGCATAATTTTTATAATATTTGATTGAAAAGGGTGTATATATGGATGGAATAATAACGTTTATTACTATTACGCTACTTATTATCATTGTGCCTGGTCCAGACTTTTTGATTGTCATGAAAAACACAATCCATTCGGGCAAACTAAATGGTTCTATGGCAGCTTTGGGTATTACCTCTGCTCATATCATTTATTCATCGTTAGCTGTATTGGGAATTATATATATTCTTACAAGTTTATATTATGTATTTTTGATTATAAAAATTCTAGGTGCCTGTTATCTGATTTATCTAGGCGTACAAAGTATTCGTTCAGCTCGTCAGTCGATGAACTTTAATACGGGTGGTATTAAAGTCAATGATGTGAGTTGTTTCACCTCATATCGACAAGGCTTTCTAAGCACAATTTTGAACCCTAAAGCGTTACTTTATTATGTGAGTGTTTTACCGCAATTTTTGTCAACTGGCGGCATTGAAGTGAAATCACAAGTAGCCATTTTATCTTTAGCAGTCATTATGGTTATCTTAATTTGGTTTTTATTCTGTGTATTTGTATTTCAATATATTAAATTATTATTCAGTCAGCCTAAAGTAAAAGCTATATTTGATTATACTGTAGGTTTTATTTTAATAGCATTATCAATTAATTTATTATTAAGCAAGAGTAGTTAAATTTCAGTAAAGGATTGTAGTATATGAAATTATATTTAGTGAGACATGGAGAATCACAATCAAATTATGATAATAAACATAATCGAGCTTATTTCTGTGGCCAATTAGATGTGCCATTAACCAAGAAAGGTATTGAAGGCGCAAAAAATTTGGAAAGCTACTTTAAAGACAAACATATTGATCATGTTTATATATCTGATTTAACTCGAACACAGGAAAACTATCGTTATATCTTTCCTTATGACATACCTTCTACTATCACTTCATTGCTTCGAGAAAGCTCTTTAGGAGTATTTGAAGGAGAGTATAAAGATAAGTTAATGCAAGATGCACAATATCATCGTTACTTTAACGATCCTGAATATAAAGATTTTCGTCATAGTTTCACTCAAAAAGCGCCTGAAGGTGAAAGCTATAGAGATGTATATAATAGAGTTCATCAATTCTTTGAACAAATGAATATGAGTGACGATAAAACAATTGTAATCGTAGCACATCAAGTAGTTATTCGTTGTATATTTGCATATTTCAATGTAATTGGTGAAGAAGAAGCATTAGATTACAATGTCGAAAATTGTAAACCATACTTTTTAGAAGTATAAAATGTATAATAACAATTAATTAACACGCAAAAATCCAAACCGCCTATTTTACGGTTTGGATTTTTAAGTGCCTAGAAAAGTATGTCAGTCACAACGTTTTATTTATCTAAAACGTCAGATTTAATATTTTTATCGTTTAGGAATTTTTGAATTTTATCTTGTTGTTTACCATTTACATCACCTGCATAATGTGTAGGCACATCGACAACGTTTATTGTATTTTGTGGTTCATAATTAAGTTGCTCAATGCTCTTATCTACATCTGCAATTGTGCTATTTAAGGCGTGGAAATAATTAATAATACGCTCAGTGTTTTCCTTATACCCAGAAGGTAAGGTATTGTTTTTAACGAACTTTTTGAAATGTAAATCATTTTTAACAGCTAAGTTTGATAATTTGCTGAGCTTTTTAGCTTGTTTATCAGTGACTCTTGTTTGTCCTGTACTTTGTCGGTCAATTTGGCTTTGCATTACATATTTATTATCTAAAATATCACTATTTACATCTAAATATTTTTTTATGGCTTTATTCATTTCATCTTCAGTTAGTTTTTGGTTCTCTTTATTTGAAGTGAAAATATCACTTTCTGTTAAATTTTTAGCGTGTTTTGGTGCATTAACGCCATTACTATGATGGTCTGTTGAATCATTATCCTCTTTAGGTGCACAAGCACTTAATGTTAGTAATAATGATAAAAAGAGACCTATTATTAAACTTTTCTTCATAGGTTTCTAAAATCTCCTTTATTAGTAACGCAACTATAATTTTACATAGTAATAGATTATCATTTATTGAAAAATAATTGAATGTTAAGTGCTTAAAATCACAATTATCTATGAACAATTTGTGGCATTTATCCATCTATATATTTTGTATTTCTTCTATAGTATTTCCTTTTGCAAACCAAAGTCTTAAATGAGTCCAAACCTGTTCTACTTGCTCGGTTAGTTTATCCTCGGGAATAGGGTATAGCATATCTCCTGCAATCATGACTTCAATAGCCATAATCGCTTCATCTAAGTCTGAAGATGAACGTAATTCGTGGAATAACAAAGTCATATCCGTGTGTATCTCTTCTTTATCATCAGTAGTGAAGTAGTGTTTTATGAACGTTTTAAATTCTTTAATCACTCTGTCCGCTTTATAATATTCATGGACATCGAAAGAAAGTAACTCTTTTAATGTCTTTGGTTCATAATAATCAAGATCTAATGATTCAACATAAGTTGGGTCAATATAATTTGCCATTACTGGATGGACTAAATACTCTTGCTTAATAACTGTGAAGTGATGCATATTTAAAGATTGAATATGGAATTTAATTTCATTGATTGATTTTGACGTGTTTAATAATCGTTTTAATAATTTTGAAACGAATTGCAGTGACACGACACCATATAAATTTGTTGCAGCAGTATAAAATCTAAATAAAGTAATGTCTTTATCACTTTTATTTTGATACTTCATTTCACTAATTTTATATTCAACATTTACTTCTTTTAACAAATTATTAACACTATTCGTAAATGTAGAATCCAGAAATTCATCGCTTAATAATTCTTCTAAGTCACTTTCATCGATGTCCTCAACGCCAATATCTATAAGTTTGTTAATCTGATCACTATTGAAATCGAATAAAAGATTCGATTCTTCATCAATATAGTCATCTTCATCTAAGAAGGGGACGTCGTTATTAATAGTCAGTAAATCGGACAAAAGATTATCTAACCCACCAATATCATTCACATATTGTGAAAAATGATTCATAACATCCTGTGGTATGATAATAACTTCACTACGTATATCAAATCTTAAAATAAATAGATGTCTTTCTAAGACCTGGAAATCCATACCTAAGTATGCATTTAATGCATTGAAGTCATAATTCGTATTAACATTTTGACCAGTTTTGTATGTATCTACAAAAATATCTAGGATTCTATGGGGCATTTGTGCGAGTTCCTGTTTTAAAATTGAAAAATCTCGGAAGAAAGCGTCATTTATTAAATCAATAATTGAGGCTTTTATCTTATTAGAGAAGCCTTTAATTTTATAAGAGCGACAAATATCTTTTAGACTTTCTATATTATATTCATCTATTTCCTCTTTAAGAGAAACGTTTTTATACTTTTCAATTGCTGTATATTGCCCATGAAGTTTCATAACATAATCTTCTTCTCTAACGGTTTTAGGTGGAAAATCAGTGTACTTTTTGTTTAAAACCACTTCGTTCAACATAGTCAGTATGAGATTATTTACGACGAACGTATCTTCTTTTACAAATGTAACAATGCCATATTTATAACAAATAGGTAACTTTTTTAATTTTCTCTTATTAATTAGAATGAGTGATTCACCATTTTTTAAAAAAGTACTAATATAATTTTTTTCAGTTTGGCTCATCTCATTGTAAAGTCGCGTTAATGTTTTAGGTTGTGAAGCGAGTTCAAACAACATATCGGCTTTGCTGTAATAAGATGGTGAATTTACAAGTTGCTTCAAGTTACTCGTTTGTTCCTCTGAAATTAGGGATAGCGACTCATGCATAAAGAAGACCTCCAATGTGATTTATCTGTATAAGCGTAGATTAACATAGATAATATGAAAGTCACACAAAAAACAGAGACCCTTACATGGGTCTCTGCTATATATGAAGATATTTGATAGGTTAAGTGGTTTGTAGGGATAAGAAGCAAGGTCATAAAGACCTTACAACTATCCTTAAATAGTAATTAATTTCTAATGATATAATCAAATGCATTTAATGCCGCATTGGCACCTGCACCCATAGAAATAATAATTTGTTTATTTTTCTGATCGGTAACGTCACCAGCAGCAAATATACCTGGAACGTTTGTGTTGTTATTACGGTCAATAACAACTTCGCCACGGTTATTTAGTTCTACTGCATCACCAATCCAACTTGTGTTTGGAACTAGTCCGATTTGAACGAAGATACCATCTAAACTTAATTCTTTCATTTCGCCAGAATTTAAATCTTCATAACTGATACCAGTTACATGATCTTCACCTAATACTTCAGCAGTTCGTGCATTAGTGTGAATATCTACGTTTGATAGTGAACGTAAACGATCTTGTAATACAGTGTCTGCTTTAAGTTCTGATGAATATTCAAATAAAGTAACATGTTTAACAATTCCTGCTAAGTCGATAGCAGCTTCAACACCAGAGTTTCCTCCGCCGATAACTGCAACGTCTTTGTTTTCAAATAAAGGACCATCACAGTGAGGACAGAAAGCAACACCTTTATTGATTAAGCGATCTTCACCAGGAATGTTAAGTTTACGCCAGCTTGCACCTGTTGAAATAATAGCGGTTTTAGTTTCTAAAACTGCATTATTTTCAAGTGTTACACGAATAGCTTGGTCTGTCTTCTCGATATTAGTAGCACGGATGCCTGTCATTGTATCAATATCATATTCTTCAATATGAGCAGCTAAATTAGCTGAGAATTGAGAACCTGTTGTTTCTTTTACAGTGATAAAGTTTTCGATGCCAGCAGTATCATTAACTTGACCACCAATACGGTCAGCTATAATACCTGTACGTAGTCCTTTACGAGCCGTATAAATTGCGGCACTACCACTAGCTGGACCACCACCGATGATTAAAACATCGTATGGATCTTTACCTTCAAATTCAGAAGCATCTTGCGTACTGCCTAATTTAGTTAAGATATCTGAAATAGTCATACGTCCATTGCCAAATTCTTCACCATCTAAGAATACAGCTGGGACAGCCATGATATCTTCTGATTCTTCACGGAATACAGAACCATCAATCATTGTATGAGTGATGTTAGGGTTAACAACACTCATTAGATTTAATGCTTGAACAACGTCAGGGCATTTTTGACATGTCAAACTAACGTAGGTTTCAAAGTTGTATTTACCTTCTAAACCTTTAATTTGATCAATAATTGATTGTTTCTCTTTAGGTGCACGACCACTTACTTGTAAAATTGCTAATACAAGTGAATTAAATTCATGACCTAATGGAATTCCGGCAAACGTTACGCCAGCTTCTTCATCAGGTTTGCTGACTGAGAAGCTTGGTGTACGTTTTAATTCTTTTTCTACGATTGTTATATGTTCAGACATTTCAGCGATTTCATCTAAAAGTTCTTTAAGTTCTTTAGATTTGTCGTCAGAACCGATACTAGCTCTGAATTCTACATCGCCTTCCATTAGTCCTAAAAGTTGTTGTAATTGTTGTTTTAAATCAGCATTAAGCATTCTTTAATGCCTCCTTAAATTTTACCTACTAAGTCTAATCCTGGTTGTAATGATTCAGAACCTTCTTCCCATTTAGCTGGGCATACTTCACCTGGATGTTGACGTACATATTGAGCGGCTTTGATTTTATTTACTAATGTGCTTGCGTCACGACCAATACCATCTGCATTAATTTCAGCTGCTTGAACAACGCCGTCTGGATCAATGATGAAAGTACCACGTTGAGCTAAACCAGCTTCTTCATCTAATACATCAAAATTACGAGTGATTGTTTGAGAAGGGTCACCGATCATTTGATATTGGATTTTACTGATTGCATCTGAATGATCATGCCAAGCTTTGTGTACGAAATGAGTATCAGTTGATACTGAGAATACATTTACACCTAAGTCTTGTAATTTATCATATTGGTTTTGTAAATCTTCTAATTCAGTTGGGCATACGAATGAGAAGTCAGCTGGGTAGAAACATACTACGCTCCAAGAACCTTTTAAATCATCTTGGCTTACTTCTTTGAATTCGTCTTTTTTAGGATCATAAGCTTGCGCTGTGAATGGTAGAATTTCTTTATTGATTAATGACATAACTTAAATTCCTCCTGATTATCATGGATATTAATTAGAACTACATAATAATTATTGCTTGTTTATAATAATTCTAATTTCTTAAATATTATTATTACATGCTATTTCTTATTCGTCAACTTAATGCACTTATAACCATTGAAATGTTGATTTAACATTGTTCAAATAGGTTTTTTGAATCATATGTTGAGAAAGTAAATATGTGTTAAAGTTTTAGTGTTTATTTTGGAAATGTTATTTTAAAAGCGCTTCTGAATATCAATTAACCTTTTCCATTCTCAACTAAACATATGTTTTTGATATTAAATAATATGAATAATTAAAAAAACGGAATAGAAATCAACATTAATTATGAAGATTTCATATCCCGTTCAACAATGGCTAATGTATGGGTTAGTTCTTTATAGCTTAAATAGTCAGTTAATCAATCACTTTAACTGTGACAGATCCTACTCTATCATATTCAGCAGTATAAGTACCTTCTTCTAAATTTAAAGGAGAAATGAAGGTTCCAGAAGAAATAAATTGTCCTCTTTTTAATGATTTACCATGAGAATGTAATTTTTTGTTTAACCATTTTACTGATTCAATTGGATTGCCAAGCACTTCACTAGAGTGACCCGTTTCAATTTGGTTATCATCCTTGAATAACTTTAAATTAATATCAGCAAATGCCTCGTAATCAAGAGGTGTGATACGTTCACCAACCACAATAAGTCCAGTAGCTGTATTATCAGAAATTAAATCACCTAAAGTGAAATTTGGGAACCAATCTTTATAACGTGCATCGGGAATTTCGATGCCTGGTGCGACTTTTACGCTTTCTAATATCGTTTGTGTATCAGCATCTTCAGGTAAATCCGCAGTTAATTCGAAAATAATTTCAGGCTCCAATAGTGGTGCAAATAACGTTGTAAGAGACACACCATGACCGTTTTCTACGACTTGATGAGATAAAATAGTACCGTATGCTGGTTCATTAGTGTTAGCAATTGCTTGAGTTGCAGCACTCGTCATACTAACTTTATAACCTTTAATAGGTACATTCTTCTCGGCTTGAATTTGATGGATAAGATCATCTTGTGTTTTGTAAGCTTCTGGTTCAGTTAGATTATATGTTTTGCTTACAAATTCGATAGGTTCTTTTGAAATGTATGCTTGAAATAAGGCGTTTGATACTTCTTTGTTTGCTTGACTCATGATATCTCTCCTTAAATATCTGAAAATTGTTACTATTATGATAACTATAAAATTATTATCATGCAAATGTTTTACGGAAGATAGTTAAACCTTTATAAAAGCAAAATGAAATATAAATTGTTACGATGTAATAAATAAACTTGAAGGAGTAGATACCATGTCAGACTATGTTTACGATTTGATGAAAAAACACCACTCAGTGAGACAATTTAAAGATAAATCACTAAGTGATGAAACAGTTCAAAAGTTAGTAGAAGCAGGGCAAAGCGCATCCACGTCAAGTTACTTACAAACATACTCAATTATAGGTGTAGATGATCCTGAAATTAAAAAACAATTGAAAGAAGTATCAGGACAGCCATATGTTGTCGATAATGGCTATTTATTTGTATTTGTTTTAGATTATTATCGTCATAATTTAATAAATGAAAATGTAGACTTTGATATGCAAACGTCTTTTGAATCGGCAGAAGGATTATTGGTAGGGGCTATTGATGTGGCATTAGTTTCTGAAAATGTTGCTTTAGCTGCTGAGGATATGGGCTATGGTATTGTTTACTTAGGTTCACTACGAAATGATGTTGCGCGTGTCAAAGAAATTTTAGATTTACCTGAATATGCTTTTCCATTATTTGGAATGGCTGTTGGCGAGCCAGCAGATGATGAAAATGGTGCACCTAAGCCACGTTTACCGTTTGAGCATGTATTCCATAAAAACGTTTATAATAGCAATGCTAAAGAACAAAGAGAAGCTATTCAGAAATATGATGAGAAAATCAGTGAGTATTATAAAGAACGTACGAATGGAAAACGTCAAGAAACATGGTCACAACAAGTTGCTGGGTTCTTAAGTGGTAAAACACGTTTAGATATGTTGGAAGAGCTAAATAAATCTGGATTAATGAAAAAATAAGCTATTAATAAATAAAGCGTAGCTAATGGTTACAATTGTTCGAAATAAACATTGTAATGTTTTAGCTACGCTTTTTTTTAATATTAATTTGTTGATAAATCTCCATATTCATTTGAATTGAATTTATCTTCATCCATATTACCTGTAAGTTTTGCAGTTCCAGTACCTGCTAATATTGAATCATTAACATTAAGGGCAGTACGTCCCATATCAATAATTGGTTCTATTGAAATAAGTACCCCTGCAAGTGCAACTGGTAGATTTAAAGTTGATAATACTAGGATAGATGCGAAAGTTGCACCACCGCCGACACCAGCTACACCAAATGAACTGATTATAACAACGCCAATTAATGTAAGAATAAATGGTAAATCAATATCTACATTTGCAACTGGTGCTACCATAATGGCTAACATAGCAGGATAAATACCCGCACAACCATTTTGACCTATTGATAAGCCGAATGATGCTGAGAAATTAGCGATACCATCTGGTACACCTAATCGTTGTGTTTGAGTTTGAATGTTTAAAGGTAATGCACCAGCGCTTGAGCGAGAAGTAAATGCAAATATAAGCACTTCTAAAGTTTTCTTAACGTAACGCACTGGATTGATTCCCATTACTGCTAATAATATTAAATGGATAATGTACATTGTGATTAATGCTGCATAAGATGCAATCATAAATTTACCTAATGTCCATATCGCTTGAAAATCACTCGTAGCGATTGTAGATGCCATAATCGCGATGATACCATATGGTGTTAGTCTTAAAACGAATGTAACGATAGACATTACTAATGCGTATATAGCATCGATACTGCGTTTTAACAAACTACCACTTTCTGGTTGTTTGCGAGCAACACGTAAATATGCAAATCCTACAAAGATTGCAAAGATAACCACTGCAATTGTAGAAGTTGTTCTCTGACCAGTGAAATCTAAGAATGGATTGCTAGGTAATAATTCAAGAATTTGCTGTGGTAACGTATTAGCAGTCAGATCTTTAGCTTGGCTACTAATTTCGCTTCCTCTTGAGTTTTCTGCACTACCTAAATCAATGCTTGAGGCATCAAGTCCAAATACAATGGCATAAAAAATCCCTACTATAGCAGCAATAGCTACAGTACCAATTAAAAACATAAAAATATAAGTACCAATTTTAGCGAATTTATCACCAATTTGTATTTTACTGAATGCTGACACAATTGAAATGAATATAAGTGGCATTACAATCATTTGTAACAAAGCCACATAGCCGTCTCCCACAATACTAAACCAGTCAGTAGTTGTTTCAAGTACTTTGGAGTTCACTCCATAAATAAGATGTAACGCTATACCAAACACAATTCCCAACCCTAATGCGGTAAATACTCTTTTAGGGAATGAGACGTGCTTTTTAGCCATTATGAATAACCCAATTAAAAACAATATCATAACGACAATATTAATAACTGTAAAAAAAGTCCCCATAATTAGTCTCCTTTGAATATTCTAATTCCGACATACTTAATAAGGATAATACTATTTATTTTATATTTCAATAGCTTGAAATAAAAAGCGTAAATTATAAGTTTTTGAAAACACACAATAGTTAATTGAATTAAAATAATTTAAAGATTTAAATTATTAATCATATTAATATAGAAACGAAAAAAGGTGAGACAATGAATTCAAAATGAATTCATTGTCTCACCTTTAAATAAAGAGTTAGTATTGCGACAAATAGGCCCTGTTACCAATCATTAAATAATTGAAATTTTTATAAATTAAATAATCTCGCAAAGAAACCTTTCTTCTCATCATTAGGTCTATTAAGAGAAGATTGCGTTTTAATATCTTCTTTTAATGTATCGATAGATTGTTGATTATTATCATTAATTTCTTTAACTAAATTATTTTTAGTGTATTCAGATTGCTCTTTTTGAGCTGTTTGGATGGCTTCTTGTGAATTTTGAATAGCTAATAATGATTGATTGTGAGTATCTAATTTTTCAGTGATTTGATTTTGAAGTTCTTTTAATTCCGTTTGTTGTTGGTGAACTTGGCTAATCATTTGACCGAGCATTTGACGTTCTTCACGCATTTTTTGAATTTCTGTGCGTAATTCTTCTACCAATTGTGTAGCACCTTGATCAGCAGGTAGTTGCTCATTATCTTCTTTGACAATCACTTGTAAGAAGTCTTTTTCTTTTTCAAGCTCTTCAAAAGCTAAATCATAGCTATTCGTTTGTTTTACTTTTTCAGCGATATCTTGGAAAAGTTCGATATCTTCTTCTTTAAAGTCAGTAGCTTCACGGCCACGATATTCTGTCTTACTAAGTTGATAGCCACGTTCTTCTAAGTGTTGGACTATCTTACGGACTTGTTTTTCACTTAGTTCGACACGCTGAGCGAATTCTTTGGTTAACATAGCTGAAAGTCCTTTCGTTCTTTGATTTATGTACACTGACGTTTGTCTTCTGTCAGTGAAACGTCAGTCTAACCTCAAATATTAGTTTAACCCTTTATATCGCTCATTTCAAGTGTTCCTAATGGGGTAGGCGTAAATTCATTTTGACTAATAAAGGATAAATAATATCTCGAGAAATGCCGTTAGCAAACACATATTTTAAAATGTAATTTGATTTAACACTTGCTGGGTAGATATCTTTTGTTAATTCTATATTTGATTTAATGAATAAGTCTACTTTAAAAGGCGAGTCAACTTTTGAATAGTTAGGATGTATATAATCAATTTCACTTTGTCGTTCAAAGCCGTTTGATAATAATAATTGTTGGCGTTGAGTTAAAGCTTGTTGATTGATGTCTTTTAATGGATGATCCGTCTTAGGAACTTCCACCATTACAAAATTAATATCACGAGAATGAACTTTATTAGAAAGTTGATTTAATTGATGTTCTATTTCTTGAAGTGTATTAATTAGGACATCTTCATAATCGGGTGTACCATTGGCGATTAAATGTATTAAAAATGCCGAATTTGTTGTTGCTTCATAATGTGCCGTTGCTAAACTAATAATCTCATCATCTTGTATGCCCACAAGAAATGCGTAATCATTTTCGGTCTTATTATTTTTCAAGGATCTTTCAATAATATAGCTATCTTCATAGAAATTCACATCTAATTGTTGATTATAAAAAGTGATTGCCTTGTCATAATATTCATCTTTTATTGATTGAATTACGTGAAAATTCATTATGTCACCCCCACGATTGTTTGTTTAAGTATAGCATATTTAAACATTTTGACGTCATTGTTAAAAAGATATTGAGATTGAAAAAAACCGTAAAATGAACTTAAAACTACGTTCATTTCACGGTCTCAAAGTTTAAAATGAATATTGATTATGATTTAGGACCTTTAGATTCATTTGCATAATGTGTAATATCAATTTCTTCATAAGCTGAGTTGTTTTCCTCAACTTCGTCGTGTGAAGAGTTATCTTTATTGGCAATTACTAAAAATTTACCATCTAAAATATCTTTTTTGTATTTTTCTGTTTGCTCTTCAGATAATTCATAACGAGCTAAAACGGCTTCTTCGCCATCCTCACCAGTTAATAATTTAGACATACGGTCACTAAAAGAACCACTTGTAGCAATTAAAGTAACTTGAGAATCATGTAAATCATCTAAATGTAATTTACTTTTACTTACAACGACCAATTCATTTTCTGAGTATCCTTCAGCTTTTTTCTTATCAATAACGTTATAAATCTCATCTTGCTTGTCTAATACGGTAAAATCTGCCATATTAATCGCCCTCCATCTTTTCGTCCTACTTTTAATAAAAATATACCCTTAAGAATATTTATAAAACTCAACTATAGTTATTATATAATTAATTAATAATGGTTTACAAATAGTGATGAACAATATTTAGTTAAACGCTTACACTTGAAAATATTATTATGAAAGGGCTTGTAACAATTTCTATCATATTGAAAATAAAGCAAAAGTTTGCTATTATCGTTAAATAATTTATATCACTCATATAATCTAAAGAATATGGCTTTAGAAGTTTCTACCATGTTGCCACAAACGACATGACTATGAGTTCAGACTCAATACATAAAAGAGCAAGTTTTATTTAAATAGCTATCTAGAATACTATATAAAAGTTGTTTAGCTTTGGAGGTTGTATATTTACCCACTTCATCCTATGAGGTAAAACAAATTTAAAATTATAAAGTGTTTGAAGAAGAATACATTTAAATATACGGCTTCTTGAAATTTCAAAAATACTATGTATTGCCTGTACGCTCATGGATCCTGAAACTTTTTCGCAAAGTTTGAGGCTTTTTTTGTATACAAATTTAGGAGGTTTTGACGTGGAATCGCTTAGACAGAAAGTCAAAGAAGATGGCGTAGTAATTGATGAAAAAATATTGAAAGTGGATGGTTTTTTAAATCATCAAATCGATGCAAAATTGATGCATGAAGTAGGCAAAACATTTTATGAGCAATTTAAAGATAAAGGTGTCACAAAGATCTTGACAATCGAGGCTTCAGGCATTGCTCCAGCTATTATGGCATCTTTACATTTTGATGTTCCTTGTTTATTTGCTAAAAAGGCGAAACCAAGTACGTTGAAAGATGGCTTTTATAGTACCGATATTCATTCTTTTACAAAGAATAAAACAAGTACGGTTATTGTTTCGGAAGAATTTCTAAATGAGAATGATACGGTTTTAATTATTGATGATTTCTTAGCCAATGGTGATGCTTCACTTGGGTTATATGATATTGCGCAACAAGCTAAAGCTAAAACGGTTGGTATTGGTATTGTTGTTGAAAAGAGTTTCCAAGATGGTAGACAAAGATTAGAAGAGGCAGGTTTAAACGTTTCTTCATTATGTAAAGTGGCTTCATTAAAAGGAAACCAAGTGACACTACTAGGTGAAAATGAATGAAGACGTTCATTTTAAGTTTACAACACTTATTAGCAATGTATGCCGGAGCGATATTAGTACCAATTATTGTTGGTACCAGTCTTAAATTTACGCCGGAACAAATTGCGTATTTAGTCACAGTGGATGTTTTTATGTGTGGTGTAGCAACATTTTTACAAGCTAACAAAGTGACAGGTACAGGATTACCCATTGTACTAGGATGTACATTTACTGCGGTAGCACCTATGATTTTAATCGGTCAAACGAAGGGCTTGGATGTGCTATATGGTTCATTATTTGTATCAGGTATTTTAGTTGTTATTATTGCACCATTCTTCTCTTATTTAGTTAAATTCTTTCCACCTGTCGTAACTGGAAGTGTGGTTACAATTATAGGAATTAATTTAATGCCAGTAGCAATGAATTATTTAGCTGGTGGAGAAGGTGCTAAAGACTATGGAAATCCTAAAAATTTAATTTTAGGAGGCGCTACTTTAGTCATTATTCTTATTTTGCAAAGATTTACGAAGGGGTTCTTAAAATCCATTGCGATTTTAATCGGACTAGTTGCAGGTACAATATTGGCAAATGTGCTTGGCTTAGTAGATGTTAAGCAAGTGGGAGAAGCCCATTGGTTAGGAATACCTCAACCATTTCGTTTTTCTGGTTTTGGTTTTGATTTAGGTGCGATACTTGTATTTACGATTGTAGCCATCGTAAGTTTAATAGAATCGACAGGTGTATATCATGCACTAAGTGAAATTACTGGTAAAAAGTTGGAAAGAAAAGATTTTCGTAAAGGTTACACTGCGGAAGGTCTTGCTATTGTATTAGGATCAATTTTTAACTCATTTCCTTATACGGCATACTCTCAAAATGTTGGATTAGTATCTTTATCAGGTGCTAAGAAAAACAATGTCATTTACGGCATGGTTATTTTACTTTTAATATGTGGTTGTATTCCTAAATTAGGTGCATTAGCTAATATCATCCCATTACCTGTATTAGGCGGTGCAATGATTGCAATGTTTGGTATGGTTATGGCTTATGGTGTTAGCATTTTAGGACATATTGATTTTAAAAATCAAAATAATTTACTAATTATTGCAGTATCCGTAGGTTTAGGTACAGGCATTAGTGCAGTACCTCAAGCATTTAAAGCGTTAGGTGAGCAATTTGCTTGGCTAACTCAAAATGGCATTGTACTTGGTGCTATTTCAGCAATTATTCTTAATTTCTTTTTTAATGGTCTAAAGTATAAACAAAGCGAAGAAAATGTGAAATAATAGAAATAACTATATAAAAAATGGAGGCTGTATTATCAATGTGGGAAAATAAGTTTGCTAAAGAATCTTTAACGTTTGACGATGTTTTATTAATTCCAGCTGCATCAGATGTGTTACCTAGTGATGCGGATCTTAGTGTTGAATTATCTGAACGAATTAAATTAAATATTCCAGTTATATCAGCTGGTATGGATACAGTAACCGAGTCTAAAATGGCAATCGCAATGGCACGTCAAGGTGGTCTAGGTGTCATTCATAAGAATATGGGCATCGAAGAGCAAGCTGAAGAAGTTCAAAAAGTTAAACGCTCAGAAAACGGTGTAATTACAAATCCATTCTACTTAACCCCAGACGAAAGTGTGTATGAAGCAGAAGCTTTAATGGGTAAATATCGTATTTCAGGTGTACCAATTGTTAGTGATAAAGAGTCAAGAGAGCTAGTAGGTATTCTAACTAATCGTGATTTACGTTTTATTGAAGACTTTTCAATCAAAATTTCTGACGTTATGACTAAAGAAAATTTAATTACAGCTCCTGTAGGCACTACATTAGATGAAGCCGAAACAATTCTTCAAGAACACAAAATTGAAAAACTACCTTTAGTTGAAAATGGTCGTTTAGAAGGTTTAATTACAATTAAAGATATTGAAAAAGTGCTGGAATTCCCTCATGCAGCGAAAGATGCGCATGGACGTTTACTAGCTGCTGCAGCTATCGGTACATCTAAAGATACAGAAATTCGTGCTCAAAAATTAGTCGAAGCTGGCGTAGATGCATTAATTATCGATACAGCACATGGTCACTCTAGTGGCGTTATTCAAGAAGTTAAAAAAATGAAAGAAAAATATCCAGAGATTACAATCGTAGCTGGTAACGTAGCCACTGCTGAAGCTACACGTGCTTTGTTTGAAGCTGGTGCAGACGTCGTTAAAGTTGGTATTGGACCAGGATCAATTTGTACAACACGTGTCGTAGCTGGTGTAGGTGTGCCTCAAATTACTGCGATTTATGATTGTGCTACTGAAGCTCGTAAATTTGGTAAAGCAATCATAGCGGATGGTGGTATTAAATTCTCTGGTGACATTATTAAAGCATTAGCTGCTGGTGGACATGCAGTAATGTTAGGAAGCTTATTAGCTGGTACTGAAGAAAGCCCAGGCGCAACTGAAGTATTCCAAGGCAGACAATATAAAGTTTACCGTGGTATGGGTTCTTTAGGCGCTATGGAAAAAGGGTCAAACGACCGTTACTTCCAAGAAGACAAAACGCCTAGAAAATTTGTCCCTGAAGGTATTGAAGGACGTACTGCATATAAAGGTCCTTTACAAGATACAATTTATCAACTTATGGGTGGCGTAAGAGCTGGTATGGGTTATACAGGTTCACCTGATTTAAAAACACTACGTGAGGAAGCACAATTCACACGTATGGGCCCTGCTGGTTTAGCAGAAAGCCATCCACATAACGTACAAATTACAAAAGAATCACCAAACTATTCATTTTAATTTAAATCAAGTGTGATGAAGTCAATTTGTTAGAAAGAATGGGGAGCACTTTTCATTTTAAATGTGATTGTCATAGAGGTTGTTCACTTTTAAGAAGAATCTAAAAGCAATGCATTGTGGGAAGTGTCTCTCTATTATTTACATAAAATTCAATTAAAAGGAGATTCACAATTATGGAAATGGCTCAAGAGCAAGAGTTGATTCTTGTCTTAGACTTTGGTAGTCAGTACAATCAATTGATTACGCGTCGTATTCGTGAAATGGGCGTATACAGTGAATTACATGATCATGAAATTTCGGTTGATGAAATTAAACGTATGAATCCTAAAGGTATTATTCTTTCAGGTGGTCCGAATTCAGTATATGAGGAAGGTTCATTCACTATCGACCCTGAAATTTATAATTTAGGCATTCCTGTACTAGGTATTTGTTATGGTATGCAGTTGACGACTAAACTTTTAGGCGGAAAAGTTGAGCGCGCTAATGAACGTGAGTATGGTAAAGCAATTATTAATGCAAAATCAGATGAGTTATTCTTTGGGTTACCAGCTGAACAAACTGTATGGATGAGTCATTCTGATAAAGTAATTGAAATTCCAGACGGATTTGAAGTGATTGCAGATAGTCCAAGTACAAATTATGCGGCAATTGAAGATAAGAAGCGTCGTATTTACGGTGTCCAATTCCATCCAGAAGTACGTCATACAGAATATGGTAATGATTTATTAAGAAACTTCGTACGCCGTGTGTGTGAATGCACAGGCGAATGGACAATGGAAAACTTTATCGATATCGAAGTTGAAAAAATCCGTAAACGCGTTGGAGATCGCAAAGTATTATGTGCGATGAGTGGGGGCGTAGACTCATCAGTTGTAGCTGTCTTATTACATAAAGCGATTGGCGATCAACTGACATGTATCTTTGTTGACCATGGTTTGCTTCGTAAAGGCGAAGGTGACATGGTTATGGAACAATTTGGTGAAGGTTTCGATATGAATATTATTCGTGTGAACGCACAGGAACGTTTCATGGATAAATTAAAAGGTGTATCTGATCCAGAACAAAAACGTAAAATTATTGGTAATGAATTTGTATATGTGTTTGATGATGAAGCGGCAAAATTAACTGACGTTGATTTCTTAGCACAAGGTACGCTTTACACTGACGTCATCGAATCAGGTACTAAAACAGCACAAACTATCAAATCTCACCATAACGTAGGTGGATTACCTGAAGATATGGAATTTGAACTTATTGAGCCGATTAACACGTTATTTAAAGATGAAGTGCGTGCATTAGGTATAGAATTAGGCATTCCTGAACATTTAGTGTGGAGACAGCCTTTCCCAGGTCCAGGTTTAGGTATCCGTGTATTAGGTGAAATTACTGAAGATAAATTAGAAATCGTACGAGAATCAGATGCGATTTTACGTGAAGTTGTGCGTGAGGAAGGTCTTGAGAGAGACATTTGGCAATATTTCACAGTACTTCCTGGCATTCAATCTGTAGGTGTTATGGGAGACTATCGTACGTATGATCATACTGTAGGTATTCGTGCAGTTACATCTATTGACGGTATGACAAGTGACTTCGCCCGCATTGATTGGGAAGTCCTACAAAAAATCTCAATTCGTATCGTAAATGAAGTAGATCACGTTAACCGCGTAGTCTATGACATCACTTCTAAGCCACCAAGCACTATAGAGTGGGAATAGAATATATGAATTATAAAACCCTTTAACCACAATGGTTAGAGGGTTGTTTTTGTAATTCGTAAATTCGAAAAAGGGCATATAAAGGGCATAATGTGGAAGTTTTTGAATTTATGTATAAAAGAAGAGATAATCATCAGTGGTTTTAGGATTTTTTATACATAGTTTTTAACTCCTTATCTTCTCCAATTTATTCATCATATCTTTATCCATTTGCTCAGTAACATGACTATATATCTGTAATGTGGTTTTATGGTCTGTATGACCTACACGTTCCATAATCGCACGCAGTGAAACACCTAATTGCGATAGTAATGAGATATGGCTATGACGCATGGTGTGACTTGTCACATGCTTTTCTATTCCTATATTTTGAGCAGCTATTTGTATGTTCCTATTAATTGATGTAAGAGGTAAAGGGTTGCCTCTATGACTTGTGAATATAAAGCCCCTATCCACATACATAATTTCCCATTGAACAGCTTTCTTATTTTCTAACATAACCCTACGTAAAATGTCACAACTTCTAGTAGTTAAAGATATAGTACGATAAGATGACGCTGTTTTTGTGGTATCTTTGAAACCTACTTTGTTACCATCTTTGCGCCAGTGTATAGTGCCGTCAATAACAAGCTTCTTATTTTCAAAATCAATATTATCAGGTTGAATTGCTAGGAGTTCGCCAATACGCATACCATTTAATACTTGAAATTCAACTATGTAAGCAGTAAACAAGTATGACCTTTTCATATAGCTAGCACGCTTTTTATTCGCTATACGATTTAATTCTTCAACGATAGCCAGAACTTCAGCCATTTCTAAATAATTTTCACGTTTAGCTTTAACTTCTTCTCTTGTAGTCGCTTTTTTAGGCATTACAACATCGTCTATGTATGATATATCAGTGATGTGATATTTCTTTTGAGCGTAACGGAGTATATTTTTGATGATACTTAAATCATCTTTAACTAATTTATGACTTAGTCCATCTTTTAACGAGGAGTTAATTAAATCTTGTATAACATCAGCATTCATATTTTCAACAAGAATATCTTTGTCTATGTTTCTTTTGATGTGAGCCACTTTATAGCTTTTAGTGGTAATGGTGGACTGTTTAGATCCAGATGTTAGCTTATAACGCTCAAACCACTCATCACATGCAGCATGAAAAGTTAACGTTTTTAGGTTAGTAGGTGTCTTATCATTTAACTTAGCCTTTATACGCTCATTTAAGCGTTTCTGAGCCTCTTTCTGTGATTGCTTACCATTCTTATTAAGCACAACGCTAGTACGTCGCCATTTATTTGTGAGTGGGTCTTTATACTTCTCATAATAGCGATATTTAGTTTCACCATGTTTATTAGTAAATTTCTCATGCCACATATGATCACCTCCAAAAATTTTAAAAAGTACGTGAAGATACCCTAGTATTAAGTATTTGTTCTATAAAATTAAGTTCTAATTGATTAGGAAGATGTGTATTTAAGTACTATACTCCATCTAATTCGTCAGCGATATTTCTAAGTATTTTTCTTACTTGATAAGTATTTATATCTTTCGGTAAAGAATGTTTAAAATAGTTATTGTTATTAGTTTCAACTTCATAAGTAATTTTATTTAGTTTTATTTTGCAATTTAAAATTCTCAAATATATTCTCCTTTATAAAATTTTTGTCTTCTATTTAAAGTTATATAGCATTATTAAGATGATTATTATACATATACCATACAATATACTCCAGATAGAATAAGTTTTTGTAATGGTGCTACCATCTGTTTTTATAAATATATAAACGTTATATAAGAACAATATTAAGCATATGCACCATAAAATCATAAGACAGCTTATAACGATAATCACTTTTTATGCCTCCCGAATATTTAGAGCCATTAAGATGATGCTAATTAAAATGGTCCAATTCATAAACGCTTAATGGTTCAAGTATAGTTATTCAAATATTGTAATGCTATATTACACTCCTAAATAGTTTGAAGATATATAATTTATAAGATATCCCATCAAACATAGCACCCCGATGGCTAATATAAGCGCCGAGATAGTCCTACAATTATTCTTATAATACAAACCCTCGTTTTGTGCTAAAAAGAAACTTAGTACATATAATATGATGCTTATCAAAAATAAAACTATGATAAATATTAGCATAACAATCTCCTTTTAAATGATTACAGTTGATAAGAAATTACTTTTAGAACTATGTATCTAATTGTTTAGCAATTTCTTCTAATGTATATCTAATTTCTTTTAAAGTATGATTTTCTGAAAATGTATAAGTAAAAGTTCTCCCTTTATTTGTTTTTGCGGTAACAGTATATAAATCACTACCATATTCATAATTTATTTTATAGTTTAAAATTTCCATAATAAAATCTCCTTTTTTATTTGAGAAATTCATAACATTATTGTGCAGTAGTATTTTTATAACCTTGTATTACAGATTGCTTGTAGTCATCATATGATTGTCCAGGTTCAACGAACATTCCCGGACCTCCTCCAATATGTTGATACTTATCTGGGTTTCGAGCATAATCTTCAGAGAATGCTTTTTGTCTTTGATACTGTTCATAGCTAGGTGTGTTTGGATCTTGTCGCTGATTGGATTGATTAGATTGTGATTGTTGATTACTTTGGCCATTATATTGTTGTTTATTATATGTTTTTTGTTGCGTTGAATTAACATCACTAGTTTGATTAGATTGAGCCTTTTGATTAGTCTGAGTTTGTTGAGTAGGTTGTTCGTTGGTTTGTTGTTGTTCGCTAGACTGTTGTTCGTTATTAGATGAATTATCTTGAGTGCTCTCTTTTTCATTATCTTCATTTGTATTCTTATCGTCTTTTTGAGACTTGTCCTCAGATTTCCTTTTATCGTTATCTTTTTTATTTTCCTTACTTTTATCTTTATTAGGATCATTTGACTTCATGCCTGATTTGGTATCTTCATCTTTCTTAGAAGCATCATCTTGAGTGCTGCATGCACCTAATATTAATGTGCTGGTTAGTAATACGCCGAACATCTTTTTCATATGTATTCTCCTTTGATTTAATAAGGGTAGATAACTACCCTGAATTAATCTAATGCCTCATTCATAGCTTTTTTATATTTCTCAAATACATGATCGTCAATATCTCCATTCATTTGAATTAAAAATTTATCTTTAGTGTATACATGAGAATAGAACGCTGCACTTGATTTACCTAATTCTTCATAATACTTTTTCATTTCTTTTAGGTCATCTTCATTTTTAAATTTTAAGATACGTGCATTCTTACCATCTGAAACAGTGAATATTTTAGCATTTTCAGTTTTCATTGGTGCCATACCAAAATCCTCACGTTCCATTTTTCGTAAATTTTCTACACTTAAACCTTCTTTTTTAAATTTATTTGTAATATCGCTGATTTCATAATTCTTACCACATGCAGCTAAAACTAATAAACTACTCAATAATAATATAAAAACTTTTTTCATTTTATATGCAACTCCCAAAATTTATTACCTTTTATATTCATTTTTTTTATGGTGTATTAGATGTTGTTCGATAGAACCACCACCTTGATAAATTCATTTAAAGTTTATTGTATTTCTCATGCCACATTTTTATCCCTACTTTTTATATTCAAAAATTATTTCTTTATTCTCTTTTTTTATATCTATTTGATAGTTATCCGGAAATTTTATTAAAAAGTTAGTTAGGTTGTTTTTTGTCTCATCAAATTCTATTTCACCAATTTTTACATATTCCTTGCTTGTATTACTTTGTGGTTTGATTCCTAATAATGATTTTTTTGTTATTAAGAAATCTAAATCAGTGTAATTAACTACTTTCCAATTTTTTCTTATGTGTAATACATTAATTTGTTTATTGGTTTTAGTTAATTCATCTATTGTAAAAATAGGTGTAGCTATATTTGAATTATCAGTATCTTCAAATAGTTTTTCAATTATAAGATCAACATCATTTTTAATTGGGTTTAATCTATTCTCAATAAGACTTGAATATTTAGTTTTAAGGTAACTTTCTATAAGTTCATATATAAATTTTTTGTCTTTTGAATCTAACTGTATGAAAGCTTTAGGTTCTCCGTTAAAAAAATTGAAGTCAGATATCGGCTCTATTTCTTCGAGGCCAAATGAAAAATGGTTATCATTTTTAAATCCAAAAGTAATGGGTGAGTTATGCTGATTTAATAGCCAGTTCAATGAATAGTACGGTTTTGCTACCATTGAATTATTTTCAAACATACCTCGCTCTGTTAATAAAAATTTAACGAATGGATAAGGTTGTACTTTTATTCCGCCTACCAAACAATACATTATGTATTTTTCTGCTACTAATATGTCATATGTTTCTTCTCCACCATAAAGATAAGAAGATAGGTTATATAAGTAATCGCTATTTGGAAAGGTTTTGTTGTTTTCGACCATTGATATATAAGAACTACTAACTTTAAGTTCTTCTGCTGTTTCTTTTACAGATTTCTTTTTGTTTAAGCGTTCATTCTTCAAAAACTTCCCTAAATCATACATTAAGTAAAAACCACCTTTCTTTTTAATTTATACATAGATTATAGCATTTTTAAATTCTTAAGTTAAATAGTTATTGACTTTAGACTTAACTTAAGTTAAATTATAAATACAACTTAATCAAAAGACTTTATAACTAATTTATATAGTCTGTAATTAAGTTTAATATTTAAATTTGATTAAGAGGTGATTTTGTGAAAGCTAAGGAAAATTTGTTAAAAAATGAAATATTCTTAAACGGATATTCCATAAAAGAATTTTCAGATAAGGTTAATATTTCTAGAACTTATATGAGTTCAGTAGTAACTAGAAAGAAAGGTTTAAGTCCTCAAAAAGCAAAAGATGTAGCTAATGCATTAGGTGTTGAAATTCAAGATATTTTTGAATTTGAAGTTAAGGAGGTTAAATAATGTCTAGAACAAAGTTGCAAGATTTACCAACAAAAGAAAATGTAGTGACTGAACCTAAACAAGTGATAGTAAAACCAATCATGGCAAAACCTAATGCTATCGCTAAACTATTCGGAATTTCGTATAGTTCTGTCTATCGTATTCTAAAAGAATATGAAAAGGATGATAAAGGTGTAGAAGATTTATATTACAGTTTATCACCTACTATGACAGTTATCTCTATTGATGGCTTTAAAGAATATTTAAGCAAACGTCATAAAGGTTGGCTTTAATTGGAGGTGTAAAACATGATGAAATTTACATTTAATATATTGGTTCTTTCAATAATCTCATTCATAAGTGGTTGGTTATTAGGTGTACATGTAGCGTTTGCTATTTATTTATTAGGTAGCATAATTGCACTATTAAATTATGAAAACGTGGAGGTTCAACCAGATGAACAATAAACAAGAATTAAACAAACAAATTAAATTCAGAGAGGAAAATGAAAAAATGAAAAATTTAACTAGAGAAGATTACAAAAATATGGAAAAGAAAATGAGAAACGACAAAATTTTTGAAGATAAGAAACATACTAATAAAATCTCTAAATTATTACAGAAACGCCATGATAGAGAAGCATCAATTATTAAAAAACAATACCCACAATTAAGCAATAAAGAAATAGATAGAATCCTAATCGATTATAGAGAATATCAAAACTTAATTTCAGCAACAGAAACCTTGATGGACTTCCCTATTAATTATGAAGATTCTAATATTCATAAGTTCATTACTAAGGATGATGTGGAAGACCTAAAATTAGCTATTGAAGAAATGACAGTTTTTGTTGAAAGATTGGAGGACGTTGAATAATGAATTGGGAAATTAGAGATTTATTTAGTGATTTAGAAATAGTTAAAGAGAAAATTGAAGATCTAAAAACTACACATTTTTGGTTTGACGAAGAATATTTCAAAAATGCAAGTGGTCATCCTTTAACAAAAGAACAAGTTTTGGAACATGGTTTAAAGTACAGAGAACACGCTATTCATAACACGCAACATTTAGATTTATTAGGTCTATACCTTAATGAATTTGACGATATTCTTAAAAAGTTTCATGAAATAGAAAAATGCGCATCTGATGTAAGTTTGCCGACAGAATCAGATAACGCATAAATTAAAATATTTATTAAATACAAGAGCAATAAGAAAATACTCCATTTGTATTATAACATCTTTGCTCTTGTTTTAATACATGGAGGTATAAAATTGAGCGTAATTCAATTAGAAAATGATACTCAAGTGAGTGTGGTTTGGTATGGAAACGAAAAATCAACTTCATTCAAAAACTTCTCTCAACCTAATTGGAGTGAATTAATTAGTCGTTTATCCATTCCACAAAATAATGGAAATAAGTACGCTAGAGGAACAGCAGTATATGGTGATGTTGCTGATGGTGTAGATGATGAAGGTAATGAATATCGAAAATATAGAAATAATGACAATGTACTTTATAGAGATGTACTTGTACTTGATTATGATGACGAAGATGATTTGAACATGCTACACAAGTCAATTAAAAGTGAATTAGAAGGGTTTGCATGGTTTTGGCATACAACATTCAGACACACAAATGAAAGTCCTAGAATACGCTTGTATGTGCCACTGAGTAAGCGTATAAGTGCAAATGAATATCGTGCATATGTGAGAACATTAGCACAAAAAATTGCGTGCAAAATTGATGAGGGCAGTTATCAACCATCTAGGGCTATGGCGTTACCGGTCAGAAAAAGTAATGAAAGTCCTTTTGAATTTCAATATAATGACGCTGCAATTTTAGATAAATCAACACTAAAAAATTGGGCTAAATTATTTGATATTTCTAGCGAAGAAAATTCTAATCGAAACTTTAAAAGACGTGACGCAAGTCATTGGGAAGAAAAAGCATTTGGCGTTAGTGAAGGCGGGCGTAATTCTTCACTAGCAAGTATTTTAGGTCACTTATTTCAACGTAGAGTAAATGAACACATTATTTATTCTTTCGCTCAGATGTGGGGGCAATCATGCACACCACCAATGAATGAACGTGAGATAAATGCTACTTTCTATTCAATTATGAAAAAACACTATAACAACTAGAGAGGAGTTTTCTATGAACTTTACTAATGATGAAATTATGAACGAAATTAAAGAGAATATGAATAAAAAGACATATACTCCCAATCTTATTCCAGATGGTTACAAAGTGAAACCTAATAGTTATGGTGCAGCACTTTATCAAATTATCCCAAGTAGAAAAGATGGTGAACCAGATAAAGAAAGATTTATCACTACTACTATTCCAGAAATCAATACTAGGTATGAAAATATTGAAAATGGTGAAGTGAGTTATAACATGCACTTTTTTGATAATAGAATACCAGTAAATTTAAATGTTACTGCCGAAGAAATCACAGATAATAGACAACTCCTTAAACTAGCAAATAGAAAACTAGATGTAACTTCAAACACTTCATCAAAATTAGTTGATTATATCAATCAATCTAAGCGATATAGTCCACCTATCAATATAAAGGTAGCAACTCGATTAGGGCATGTAAAAGATTACTTTATTTATCCTTATAAAGATGAAATGGAACATAAAAATATCAAGTTTTTTAATAATGATAAAGGTTTTCAAAAACTAGTCAATTCATTTAAATCTAAAGGGACAATCGAAGATTACTCAAAAAAAGTATTTATAAAAATTAAAGATTTACCTATGGTTATGGTGATGTTATATGCCTCACTAGGTTCGGTATTGCTTTATGAATTTGATATTATGCCATTTATTGTTGAACTTGCTGGAAGTACTTCAACAGGTAAAACATTCACTTTAAATCTAGTAGCTAGCGTGTGGGGGACTACTGACCTCACAACTACATGGAGTTCTACTAGAAATAGCATTGAGGCTATGGCTGCATTTTTGAACTCTTTTCCAATGTTTAAAGATGATACACGTAATATATCACCTAATTTTATAGCTAATGCAGTCTACAATTATTCAAGTGGTGAAAGTAAAAGCCGAAGTAATAAGAATTTAACTATTGATGAAAAGAAAGAATGGAAAAATATCATGCTTTCTACTGGTGAGGCCTCAATTACGAATATGGCAGAAGATAAAGCAGGGGTGTCAGCTCGTGTCGTTACTTTAGAAGAACAACCTTACCCAGATAATTTTGATTTTATCTCATTAGATCATGAATTTAGAGAAAATTATGGAACGCTAGGAATTGAATTTATTAAACAGTATCAATCAAAAAAAGATGAATATAAAGAAAGCTTTGAAAGTTATTTAAGATACTTTAATGAAAAAGGTATCAACGAAGTAATACAACGTATTGGAAAGTGCTTTGCATTATTACAGCTTACTGGTGAAATTCTTAATGATATTGATGGCTTTGAACATGACTACTACAAGATTATTAACCAAGCATATGAAAATATGTTGAAGAATAATAAAACGATAGATAAACCTAAACAAATGCTTGAGGATATGCTGCAATATTTAGACGCTCACCGAAATAATATAACTGGAGACGGATATAGTCACGTGAAAAATGGGGAGATTAAAGCAGTATATAAACGTGGTTACTTATGTATTTTAGGCGATACAGTGAAAGATATATTAGGCCATGAAATGCATACTATAACAAAACAATGGGATAAAAAAGGTTATTTAGTTAAGAAAGAAAAAGACCGTTTACAAATACAGGTTAGACATGAGACTAAAAAACATAGAGGCTTTGCTATTAAAGATGAAGTTATAAAAGAAATGGGGTTTGATTTCTCAAATTCTCACAATCCACATTCAAAATTTTAAAAGTACCACATGTACCCGTTGAGTACCCACTTAGAAATAGAAAACGGGTACTCGATAAACATTGTAATATCAAGGTTTAAAAAAGATAGTACCCGAAGTACCCACTAATTAATAATAGTGTATATAATTTTAAGAAATTTAGATTTTATAACTAATTAATACTCACTATTTAAATGTACATGCTAAAAGCATTTTAACGGGTACAACGGGTACTAACAACCTTAAACCCTTGTCTATCAACGATTTCAAGAGTACCCACTCAATAATTAATAACGGGTACGCATTGGGTACTAGTCCCCACTTATACAATATGGAGGTAAAAAATGACAACAATTACAGAAATAGGACACCAACAATTTAAGATGTTTATAAATAATAATAAATTTCAGCAGCGTGTGAAGAAAGAACAAGAAAACATGGCCAAAGGTTTGATTATAAGTCTGTTAGCAAATCCAACTGGAATACATCAAACTTTTATACAAGAAGTCATTCAACTAACCAAGAAATGCTATCTCTATTGTGATGGTGGAGATATATTATTGATTACTAAAGATTTCAAAGCACTTATAAAATTTAACATTAGAAAGCCGAACCCGTTATTTAAACAACATTTTAATACTAGTTGGATCATTGAAATAGATAATTTGAATTCACTTAAAAAAGGACATGGCAAGATGCTGCTAAAAGATGTATTAGCAATTTCTACAAAGCTCAATCTTGAGTCTTGCTTATGGACTGAAAGCGATAATAATACAAAATATTTTGAAAGATATAAATTTGAAAGTATCGGTAAAGTTGGAAAAGCTAACGAAAATCTAATGATTAGAAGAAAGGAACGTGTATAGTATGAACGTTGAAATTATAGCAAATGAATTTGAAACTAGAGCAGCAACATTATTAAGATATTTTACGGGCTTATGTGAAAGTAGTTATAAATTACCTTTTGCATTTAAGATATACAATGATCCATTTAATACTGTGTATCTAATAAGTAAAGGTAAAATGTATGCTCATGTATTAATAAAAGATTGTGAAGTGAGAAAAACTTTTGAGATTGCCTCAGAAAAGCATACTGAGAAGCTCATAGAAAGTATTGAGGGGCATTATGCAGGTTATGAAATACCAGATGGCACACATGACACTATAAGCGATATGATGGCTGGTTTTATGTTTGATAATGATTATTTCATGTATGGACTTGAGACGTTCGCAGAAAGTAATAATAGTGACATGTTCGACTACATGAGTAGAGATTTCAATATAGATGAACTTGAGGGCGTTCAATCTAGTAATGCTGATGTTATAGGTAATATGGAGGCATTGTATCAGTTAGCTACTGGAATTAATGAACCAGCACCAGAGTTAGTTGAGGGCTTGAAAGTCATTACTGAGTTTATTCAGAATGAGAAGGCGAATGAAGATGATAGTAAGGCATTGATTAAGCGACTGAATGAACTGAAACAGTCTTATTACAATGGAGTGAAAGCGTAAATTTATAGGTCATGCACTTAGTAGGTGCATGGCTTTTTTTAATGCATAAATAATGCCAATTTTTAGGGGGATAAAATTGATTTTAATATATATGAAATAATTAGCAGGGTCCAAATTTGGACTTTGCAAAAATACAAAGGTTATACAAAAGTAACTAAGAAAAATTGATAAGGTTTAATAAGGTTAGAAGAAAAAATAAACTAAAAAAAGCTAAGTGTCCAAAGTTTCACAAAGGGCAAAAATACGCTCTTTTATAGAACGTTTGTTCTTATTAGGGGAGCTTGTGAAAGTGTATGAAAATCTTTATTAATATTGTTATATCAGTGTTTAATCTGGATGATAAGAAATAATTAAAATCAGCAAAACAGAGAACATAAGTTTGTTTTTTAGGGATAAAATTAGTATAATAAGGGTAGTAAGAATTCTCGTTTCAAAGTAAAAAAACTACTCCTTTTTACATTTTTATTACGTGTAACGTCCATCGCGAGAAAAAATGGAGGTTATAACCGTGAAAGTAATTGAAAAAGAAATATCAAAGGTACCAAACGAATATTTAAGGATTTATGATACTATTCAAAACTCAAAAGATAAGTATATAACTAAGTCCAAGATACTTAACTTAATGGGGTATGAATCCAACTCAACTAATGAAAGATGGTTAAGAAATGCTATTAGTAAGCTAATTGATTATTATGGTTACCCGATTGGGTGCAGCTATAAAAAGCACGAACGTGGGTACTATATCATCACTACTGATGAAGAAAAGCACCAAGCAATGCAAAATCTTAAAAAGTTAGCAGACGGTAGTATGAGACACTATGAGGCTTTAAAACGTATCGAATTATAAAATTAAAACGAAAGAGGTTTATATATGTACAATACAAACGCAGCCAAAACAGGAAGTGCCTACGACGTACTTTTTAATGATCGAAAATACAAAGATTTATTGGATAAAGTAGATGAGTTTTTAGAAGAAACATTCATTATGTATCAGCGTGGTTATAGATTAGATGCGATTGATGAGAAACAAAAACCAAAAGTGACACAGATCGAAAATGAGTTTAAGCAATTTGCTAGTGATAAGATTAAGAATATTGAAAGTAGATTAGAAGAAATCGAAAAGGAATCGACAACCGAAAATATTTCAAACCCACAAGCTGAATTAATTAATAGACAAAATTTAAAAGCTCGATTTTCCTTTTACGATAACTCAGAAATCATTGAGTATGTCAGAAATGCTGACCCTAAAGAGATAGGTGTATATGAATTAAGTTTATTACAAAATATTTATGAGAATCGTTTTTCTGAAAATGAGCAAGGGCAAATTTCAGGTACTTTCACACAATTAAAACGAATGGTTTTACACCCGTATGAAAATAATGAAGAATATAACGATTTAGCATATCAATATAATATTTTAAGACAAATCGGTATGGAGAACAGAGGTTCAGTCATTAACAAAGATGAAGACGGTTACGTTGTTATCAAACCATTGGCAGACAGATATAACGAGCAATTAAAATATGCTAAAGCTAAAAAAGATGGTGCAAGAAAGCAAGCCTACGCTTATAGACAATAAAACATTACTCAAATGCCTATCCTTTATTGGGTAGGCTCATTCTATATAATGGGGGTATCATTGTGGACGAAAATATTAGTGCACCATATCAACAAACAAAAATCTCAGAATATGAGTTGTTGACCAAATACAATCCAAAGTATATCAATTCTAAAATTAAATTGGCCCAGTCACATATAAGCGAAATGTACCACTTAAGCACTTCGATAACGACATGTGACGATATTATGGGAGTGATTTCTGTCTCATATCCAGTTGATAAACTTGTGATATGGATTTGTGAAAAGAAAGCTGATTTGAAACGATTTAAAAATGATTCATCGGTACGTCTATCCTTATTAAAGCAGGTGCTAAATACCTATACAAAAGAAGAACAACAGCAGGTGGTTAGATACATGCAATCACATGGACGTATAAAAGAACACAGGCTCATTGAACGTTTGCAGGTAGATTTGTTCAACGTGGGTCATGGTAAGCCTTTAACAAAGGCTAGTGAGCCGCAACAAGCTATGGTGGTGTGATTATGTTTGTTGGTGATAAAGAGACGCTTAAAACATTTATATTAAACTATCATAATTACGTGAATGATGTTGAGAAAGAGGTTTCTGCTGATGATTTCTTTACGTTAAATGATGATGTAGACGAATATTCATATCAAACAATTAATGCAGATGACCATATATTTATGAATGAGCTAGAGACATTAGTAGACCGTATTTGTACGCAAAGAGAATTGATTTTGTTTTTACTTTTGCGTAGTGGACGATCCAGCAAAGATATAGCACAAATTTTTGAATTATCTGTGAACAGAATTAATCAACTTACTAATCAATTAATAGATAAAATTATAGAAAATAAGGAGTGGTTAAATGGATAAATTAACGCCCAAACAAGAGCGTTTTGCGAATGAGTATATTAAGACACTCAACGTTACGCAAAGCGCTATAAAGGCAGGATATAGCCCTAATAGTGCACATGTAACGGGTAGTAGGTTGCTGCGCAAAGAGAAAGTGGACGAATACATTAAAAGTAAGAAAGATGAGATAATGGACGATACCATTTTATCTGCAAAAGAAATATTGTATCTATTAACACAATCAGCTATTGGAGACGAGACAGAGACTAAAGAGGTTGTGGTTAAGAAAGGGACATTCCAACGTAATCCAGACACTGGACGCATGAACCTTGTGTATAATGAGCATGTGGAAACGGTAGACGTACCTATTAAGCCTAGCGATCGTTTAAAAGCACGTGATTTATTAGGTCGTTACCATAGTATATTTACAGATAAAGTAGATGTGAACATGGTTGTACCTATGTTTATTGATGATATAGCTACCAATGAGGACTGATAACCATGTGTGATACTGCCGATAAATTAAATATGATTAGCATTGAAGATATGTATAACAGAGCGATGGCGATAAAGAAATGTTCAATCATCTATTACGATTATCTTATGAATGATAAAGAGCGTGCAGTGTGGCATACGTTGAGTAAAACACAAAAAGGTTTAGGAGTAATACTACCGTTTAACTTAATGATTGCTAGAAACGGTGTAGATAGACGCATAGTACCATCTATAAAATTGAATGATAATAGGATATTTATTTATCCGAATAGATAGCGTTAGGCTTATTTACGATACGGTTGATGTGAAAATGGCTACACCAATATTTATTGATAGTATTGGTCAAGACGATGAAGAGGGTGAGCGAGATTTAGAAAAGTTAAGTAAACAATATCCTAACGCTACATTTCATATTGATGATATAGGAAGATTTGAAGAAACATAAGAAAAGCTACCGTGATTGGTAGCTTTCTTAGTATAAGTGGTGAGCGAGTCACCCTGTGATATTATTAATTTCTAATTTGTTTAGACCATTCATCATATTCAGATTGTGATATAGTACCATTCTCTTTTAAATTATCTAAATTACTTTGTTCTTCGTTAACTTCTGAATTTGAATTATTATTATTATATTTTTCATGACCGTCATCAGTGTATTCTTTTTGGTATGGTGTTTGGTCTTGTTGATATTTTGCACCTTTGTCAGTTTCTTGATTAACATTATTTGTATCATTTGGGTTAATCATACCTGCATCAGTACCTGGTTGTTGTTGAGTTTTTTGGTTATTATTTTGTAGTTGTGTTTGTTGTTCTTGTTGTTCTTGTTGTTTTTTCTGATTTAAATTATTCTGTGTACCGTTTTCTTGTGAATGATTATTAGATTGCTCTTTTTGTTGACGATCATCACTTGATTGTTTCTTATTTTTGTTTTTCTTGTTATTGCTATTTGAATTCCCTTCTTTATCTCTCTTCGGATTATTCGATTTCTTATCAGACTTAGTTTCTGATTTTTTATTGTCGTCTTTCTTTGCGTTGTCATCGTTTTGACCGCATGCAGTTAGTAGCACTACCGCTGATAATAATGCAGTTCCTAATACTTTAAATTTCATGTTTTGATGTCCTTTCATATATATTTAATTTCATATTACAATTTAATAGAAAAAGATTAAATTAATCATATTTTATTAAAGGTAATAATAAATGTTAATTGTAAAATCATAGCTAACTAATTGGTAGAATCAGAGATTTAAAAGAGTTGTAAACACAATATCCTAATACTGATTTCCATATTGATGATATAGGGAGATTTGAGGAGTAAAGAATATTATTTTTTTGAAATGCAGAAAATTATTGAAAAATTAGTTTGACAGTGATAATATCTAGTCATAGATAATTTAGTAAATCCACCCATGAGAGTAGGAACCCCACCATATGGGGCTTTCGAAATCATGGGTTTTTTTGTCATATAAAGGAGTGATGAAATGGAAAGAGTAGCCATTTTAGTAGATGGTGGGTATTATAGAAAAAGAAGTGCAAAAGTTTATGGTAAGGTTACGGCGAAAGAAAGAGCTAATGAATTATATAGATATTGTAATAGACACTTAAAGGATACACATTTTAAAGAAGAAATACATAATAAATTATATAGAATTTTTTACTATGATTGTCCTCCAATTGATAAACAAGTTTATCACCCTTTATTGAAAAGAAATATAAATTTTGCTCAAAGTGATACTAAAAAATGGACAGAAGATTTTTTCAAAGAAATAAGTAAAAAGAGAAAAGTTGCATTAAGATTAGGGGAATTAAGTGAATCTTCAGTTGAATATAATCTAAAATACTCTAGTACAAAAAAATTACTGAACGGAAGTATTGAGCTAAACGATTTGGAAGAAAAAGACTTCACCTTATCATTGAAACAAAAAGGTGTTGATATGAAAATAGGTTTAGACATTGCTTCATTAGCATTTAAACATCAAGTAGATAAAATTGTTTTAATAGCTGGGGATAGTGATTTTGTGCCTGCTGCTAAATTAGCAAGAACAGAAGGGATTGATTTTGTGTTAGATTCTTTAGGTTCTGATATTAGAGATAGCCTTTCGTTGCATATAGATGGTAGACGTACTTGTGACGATAAGTTTAAAATTAATTAGAATAATACTTGTTAAATATAGATCTTTTTAACTTTAACCGTATCTTAGTTGATGTGGTTTTTTAGTTTTAATGAATTGCAAATAGCATAATATTTAAAATTAAATTCATTTTAAAACATAGGGCAAAAAAAGGGCATATTTTTGAAACTAAGGGCAAACGTATGAACATAAATTTGATTATTGAGCAGTTATAACTACTGATATAAACCTTTTTTGAAAGAATATGATATTATATAAAATAAAGTTTACGATTGAGTGGGAATAGAGGACAATAAATAATTATAGGTTAGAAACACTTTTTGATAGGGTTTCTAACCTTTTTATTATGTGAGGTTATAAAATGAAACTAAGTAAAATCGAGCTTCAAGAAAAGGATTATCCTAAGGCATTAGCTATTTGGGAACGTTCTGTCGTTGCTACACATGACTTTTTAAAAGAGAAAGATAGAGTAGAACTTAAAAAGGAAATCCCAACATACTTCCCGCATGTTGAGGCATATTTATGGTTTGATGGTGATGATGTCATTGGATTTTCTGGGACTAATGACGCTAATTTAGAAATGCTATTTTTAGATCCTAAATACTTTAAACTGGGTTATGGCACGGAAATACTACAAACTTTAATTCAAGAGCATAAGGTTCAATATGTGGATGTAAATAAAGATAATCCCAATGCCTTGTCATTTTACCTTAAAAATGGATTCAAAAAATATGATGAATCTGCAAAAGATGGACAGGGTAGGGATTATCCAATCATACATCTTAAATTGTAAACTGTCTTATTTCTTCCATTGCATTAGTGACTGTGTGTGGTTTGTTTTATCAACACTGGACTCCATTTTTATAAATCCTAAACTTTCATAAAAATGAACAGCTCTATTATTTTGTTCAAATACTTCTAAAGATAAATGATCGTATTCTGATTGTAAATGTTTGATGAGGGCATGACCTATACCTTTATTACGATATTCCTCTTTCACAAACAATCCGGCTATATAATTATCTATCAAGCCACAGAAAGCAACTATTTGTTCATTTTCCTTATACACATAAACATCGGCATCTTTAAGCGAATCAAGCACATTACTATAGTTGTCTATCCAGTAAATACTATCAATAAAGGTATGTGTATCTAAATTTGCATTAAGCCAAATGTTTCCTAATACTTTTATAGTTTTACGATTTTTCTTTTTTAAATGTTCTATCATAGCAGACACCAACTTTGCTTGTTTAGTAGATAACTAAAGTAATAAAGAGATTAAAGCTAGAATCGGAAGGGTTCCTTGTTTAAGGAAAATACTAATATGACTCGTTAAGCCACCGTAAATAGCTACTATAATGGTGTAAATTAGAATTGGAATGCATAGTTGTTTAGGAGCACTACTGAAAAAAAGACCATAAATTAGAAGTAAACCAATCAAGCCATTATACACTCCTTGGTTCTTAAGAAGGGTATTTATGTTTTTATTATTGAGCTGACTGATAGGAATACCAAAGACTTTGCTCGTTCTATCGGATGTTGTTGCTATGGTCTCTAAATACATAATAAATAGAAATTCAATCGCTACAAGTAAAATGAGTATTATGGATAGTATATGAATTTAAATCAGTCCTTTTTTGTAAATTATAAATTGTATTTTTATGTACGTCTCTATTACTTGTTTTATTATTACCCTAATTTTAGTAGCATTTGTGTGAAATAGAAGCTTTAATAAGAAAAATTCACTAAATATTAACTTAATTTAAGCTTTGAAGAAAATTTTCGAAATATTTTTAAGCGTTTTCACAAAATTGTTACATGCACGACCGTTAAAATATGTTACTTTATAGTTAAACAAATAAATTCATTTTATCCACTGACGTTCAATCTTTATATATAGGGATTGAGCGTTTTGTTTATAGGCACAAAAAAAGAGTGAAATCATCTGATTTCACTCTTTTTTATATGGAATGTTTATGTGCGTAATGCGAGACTTATTTTTTAGTTAAGTCGATGATGAATTTAACAAGTTCAATAATACCAGAAATGATTCCCATTTTGAGTACCTCCTTATTAAATGTTAAATAAAGTATATCGTGACTTTGAGATGATGTGTTTGATAATTCCTAACTCAATGAAAGCGTTTCGTATTCGTTAGATTTCAGACAACTTAATACGATAAATCATGCCTATCTGAAAGATTGAAGTGTAACGTGTTATTAAATGTATGAAAGAACTTCCAATTACTATAATAGATTGACTTTTTAGCAATATTTTCATATATTGTATGTATTACGCTGATTTTTACATAGGTGTTTATCAAGCATTTGTGCAAGGATTTTCAATATCCATTGTTCATTTGAAGGATAAGGCATATGTTCAACGATACATATTAGGTAGCTTGAAAAAGCATTTATACATATTAAGTAAATGAGTTCTCATAGAAACCTACAATAGTTAGTAAATATCTGATACCTAAGGATAAAACTAGACTATTGTAGGTTTTTTCTTATATTGTTAATAGTATAAGGGAACTTTTTGTTTAAATAGATTGAAGACATGGAGGAGCGGCAATGTTAAGTTCTGGTTTTTTACTAACATTATTTTTCGTAACGCTTGTCATTGCAGTGTTAAGTGGCTTAATTTTTTTAATGCCATCGGTTCCTGTAAAATACATACGTTTACATTTAACTTTACTTCTATTACCTGTCATTGTAGGAGTAATTGGATTAATCACTATTAATGGCAGAGAAGTTATAGGTATCTTTGCTCTAGATAAACTAGCTTGGTTAGTAGGTGCCTTTGTATTAGCTTTAGGTTTTATTATTCAAAAATTTTCTGCACGTTACTTATTAGGCGATCGTAATTATCGTAAATACTTCCCGTTATACACATTTACAACAGTATTTGCGTCTATTGGTTGGTTAAGTAATGATTTACGCTTGATGGTTATTTGTTGGGGACTAACATTATTTTGTCTAACACAACTTATACGACTAAACCGTTCTTGGAAAGTGCCGGCTGAAGCAGCAAAAGTATCTGCGCGTTCATTTATCATTGGATGGGTTGCTTTATTATTAGCTGTAGTTGTATTTTTCATCGGTACTGGCGATTGGGTTATCGATCCATCACAAGATTACGATGTTTCAATGAGTTATGGACTGAAATTAATTGTAGATTTATTACTTATTATTGCTGTTATTATTCCAGCAGCACAATATCCATTTCAAAGTTGGTTAATTGAGTCTGTTGTAGCACCAACACCCGTATCTGCAATTATGCATGCTGGTATTGTAAATGCTGGTGGTATTATTTTAACGCGTTTTTCACCAGTATTTGATAATAATATTGCATTAACGTTATTACTTATTATTTCAAGTATTTCAGTACTTATTGGATCAGGAATTAGTTTGGTGCATGTTGACTACAAAAGACAACTTGTTGGTTCAACAATGAGTCAAATGGGTTTCATGCTTGTGCAATGTGCTTTGGGTGTTTATTCTGCTGCGATTATTCACTTGATTTTACATGGCGTATTTAAAGCAACGCTATTTTTACAATCAGGGTCAATAGTTAAACGATTCAATATTCCAACACCACCAAATGTTAAGCGTTCTTATGCTTGGACAGTATTAGGAAGAACATTAGCCGTTGTTATAGCTATTATCTTCTTTTTAACAAGTTCGCATACACCTTACACATTAATTAGCGCCTTTATCCTAGCATGGTCATTATCTGTATCATGGAATCAAATGGTTGCACTAAATAGAGGTATGATGGGAAGAGTAATTGGTATTGCTATGCTTATCATTGTGGCACTCGTTTATGTTGTGACACATGAAGTATTTGTTAATATTTTAAATAGTGTATATATGGTAACGCCACATCCACCATTAATTAGCGTTATCATTTGTGTGGCCATTCTAGTATTAGGTAGTATCTTTAGCATTTGGGTAGCACGTCGTCGTTCATCAACAGCTTTCGCTAAAGTATATTTATGGCTTGTAAAAATTGGAGAAGCAAAATTTAAATCGGTTGAAAGTCATCCGAACTACTTAAAGAATTATTTATAAGAGGTGAAATCTAACATGACAATAACTAAACATAACATAGAAGAAACAGTTAAATCGGCACGTCGTGTGATTACACCACTATCTCCTATATCTATCTTTGCAGCACGTAATCCATGGGAAGAAATGGAACATGAAACGTTTGATCAAGTAGCTCAATGGTTTAAACATGTTCGTGATATAGATTTATACCCAAGTCATGCGTCAGTGATGACTGCTTTAGAAAATGGAGAGATAGACCAGAGACTTGTAGAAACAGAAGTACAACAAGCTATTAAAGACTACGACACTTCAGTGCCAAAATCACATATTGATATTTATTGTAAAAATGCGATGCGCATCAAAGATTTGCCTACAAACCTAATTACTAAAGAAGCATACTTAAAGATTGAAGTATCTAAGCTCAAACGTGTATTTGAAAATGAGCCTTTTAAATATGCACGATCAAAAAGTGCGAATGCATTTAATGCTAAAGGTGAATCTTTAATGGATGAACTTAATACACATATTATTAAGTGGTCCAAACTATATTTAGATAATTTCCAATCAAGTTGGACTATGCCTAAAAGAGAAGAAGGATTCTATATTTCTTGGCTACATTTAGCACAGCATGATCCAATGCTTACTAAAACACAACGTAAAATGATTAAGACATTGCCTCAAGATTATAGAGAGGCTTTAATCATGGCATTAAATCATTTAGATATAGCTGAAGATGAACGTGAATCATATTTAACAGGTCATTTCCTATCATTACCAGGTTGGGCAGGCATGATGTACTACCGTGCTGAACAACATGAACATGAAGCGGATTTGTTAACACAGTATCTTGCTATAAGATTAACGATGGAGTGTATTTTACTAGATACTGAAAAAATGAGCCGTCCGGCAGTCTTAAATGTTGAAAGACGAATCAAAGAGCTTGTAAGTAAATGGTTATATTATGGAGAAATGTCAATTGATGATTGGGCCTCAATGTCTATAGAAGACCAACTGGAACATTTGAGGTTTGCTCACGATTTTAACCCACTCTATTTCAAAAAATTATGGCTTGAAGCGTGGGAAGAAACACATGAACGTGAGTTAGTCGAAGCGATTTATGATAAATCTGTTAAACCAGTAGAGCAAGCAACTCAAGTCCAATTAGCTTTTTGCATTGATGTGCGTTCAGAGCCTTTTCGTCGTCACTTAGAGAGTGAAGGACCGTTTGAGACGATAGGTATTGCAGGATTCTTTGGTCTTCCAATTAGAAAAGAAGTGTTAGATGAACAATTTACGCATAATTCATTACCTGTCATGGTACCACCAGCTTATGCCATTAAAGAGTATGCCGATCGCCATGATTTAAACACGTATAACCAACAACAACATTCGGTTACATCCATGTTTTATACATTCAAATTGATGAAACATAATGTCTTACCGAGTTTACTCTTACCAGAATTAAGCGGACCATTTTTAAGCTTAAATACGATAGCGAGTACATTAATGCCGAAGAAGACAGGCCACTTTGTTCGTAATTTTACGAAGAATTGGTTGAAGAAACCCGAAGCTAAATTAACAATAGATCGTGAGCATGAAATTTATAGTGATTTACCAATAGGATTTACAGAAGAAGAACAAGTTGCTTTCACTAGACAGGCACTACAGTTGATGGATTTAACGACAAACTTTGCACCTTTAATTGTATTAGGCGGTCATGGAAGTGTGTCTAATAACAACCCTTATCATGCTTCGTTAGAATGTGGCGCTTGTGGAGGCGCGTCAAGTGGATTCAATGCTAAGCTATTGGCAATGATGTGTAATTTACCACATGTACGTGAAGCTTTAAAAAATGAGGATATAGTGATTCCTGACTCAACCGTCTTTGTCGCTGCAGAGCATAAGACGTCTATCGATGAATTAGAATTTATTTATATGCCAGAATTAACTAAGGAAGCTCAAAATGCATTGGATATGTTAAATGAAGCTATGCCACGTATAAGTTATAAAGCGAATTCGGAACGTCTCGCTAATCTTCCTGGCTTAGATCAAGATAATTTGAAAGACCCGGTTGCAGAAGCGCATCGCTTTGCGAATGACTGGAGTGAAATCCGTCCAGAATGGGGCTTAGCTCGTAATGCAGAATTTATTATTGGTCAGCGTAATATTACTGCAGGTACCAATTTAGAAGGACGAGCTTTCTTACATAATTATGATTGGAAGAAAGACACTGATGGGCAATTATTAAATACAATTATTTCGGGTCCAGCTTTAGTAGCACAGTGGATTAATCTACAATATTACGCGTCGACTGTTGCACCACATTTTTATGGAAGCGGAAATAAGACTACCCAATCAGTAACATCTGGTGTTGGCGTCATGCAAGGTAATTCAAGTGACTTATTGGCTGGGTTACCTTGGCAATCGGTTATGGCTGCAGATAACAAAATTTATCATTCTCCAATTCGATTGTTAGTTGTTATCCAAGCGCCAGATCAATATATTAAAGACTTACTTGAGAATAATATTAAATTCAAACAGAAAGTTGATAATCAATGGGTACGTTTGGCTAGTATTGATGAAAATGGTAGTTGGAAAGACTGGTAGAGAGTTCGGTTTTTTCGGAAAAAGTGATAAAATAAGGTTAATCAATTAATAGGAGACAAATGATTAATCATGGCTAAATCTAAAGGTGCTTATGAGGCAGAGATTAGTAAGGCAATTACACAATGGGAAAAGGATTTTCTCGGACGTGGATCACTTTCAGTAAAAACTGATATACTACGCGATATGATTATCGTCAACTTACAAGGCGTATTAACTCCTGCAGAATATCGAGTATGCAAGACACAAGAAGGTTTACTTAACATTAAACGTACGCGGTCGGAACTTGTGGAGTCAGGACAAGATGATTTGATGCAATTAATCTTAGATATTACTGGCGTCAGTGTGAGTAGTTTCCATAGTGATTTAAGTACGATTACAGGCGAACGAGTGATTGTATTTAAACTAGATACTAATTTGGAAAAGCAACTTTAAACTCAATGTCGTTAATGTTAATACAATTTTAAAGAGGCACCCTAAAAGTTAGATTATTATGCTGACTTTGTAGGGTGCTTTTACGTATAAACGTTTTAATTAATGAATTATCCATTTATATTTAAATATTTCTAATTAAGAGATTATTTTATTGGATTAGTGTACAATTTACACAAAGAGAATCTAGGAGTTGAACGTGATGCGCATAAATGAGTTTAAGCAACCAATTGGAGAAGCATTAGATGACTTTGTGACGCCGTCTTTTCCTGATGCACAAACGCTAGAGGGCAGTTATGGAAGGTTAACAAAGCTGAGTATTGAACACATAAATGATTTATATGACGTTCTATGTGATGTTGAAACGAGACGCATTTGGACGTATCTTTATGAGGGCCCTTTTGATTCTAAGACCAAATTTGAACAATACATTAAACAACTTATTGATAGTAAAGATAAATATTTCTTTACGATTTTAGATAATGTGCAACAAAAACCTTTAGGTATTCTAGCATTAATGCGTATATATCCAGAACAAGGGTCTATAGAAGTAGGCAATATTATCTACTCTAAAACGTTAAAGAAAACACGTGTGGCTACAGAAACTCAATATTTGTTAGCGAAATATGTGTTCGAAACGTTAGGCTACAGACGATATGAATGGAAATGTGATAACTTAAATGCACCTTCCAAACATGCTGCACAACGATTTGGATTTACATATGAAGGATTATTTAGACAATCTAATATTTGTAAAGGTCGTAATCGTGATACTGCTTGGTTCTCATTGTTGGATAGTGAGTGGCCAGATGTAAAAGCAAGATTTGAACACTGGCTTGAACCATCTAATTTTGATCAGGAGGGACAACAAATTAAACATTTAAATGACTTTTAATAAGTAAAATACATGTTTAATTATTTTTGAAAATAATGAAATTAGGGACTGGTGAGCGTATGAATAAACAAATAAGTGGAATTTCACCTAAGATGACGGTGCCTATGTTCATGATCGGGTTAATTATTTTTGTCGTTGTTGCAATAAATGTAATTCACGATACATTATTGGTTCAAAATATCGATATAGGTTCTTTACATTGGCTGACAGATTATTTTGGTGAGCCGGAACGTAAATACGGCGATGGTATTTGGCATAATTTCATGACTTTTTGTGCTGAGATAGGAGAAGTAAAGTCAGTTATCTATATCACACTATTTTTAGCAATTGTTTTATTGTTTAAAAATTATAAATTATCGATTTGGATGGTTTTAACTATAACGAGTGGTACGTTATTAAATTATTTAATTAAACAACTCATCGAGAGACAACGTCCATTTAATCATTTGATGCGAGACCACGGATATTCATTTCCAAGTGGGCATTCTAATGCAAGTACGTTACTTGCTTTAATATTGTTAATTATTTTAATTCCTTTAATAAAACTCAAAGCAATAAGGATAATAGCCAATATTATCACTATTATCATTTGGATAGGTGTGCTGTGTTGCCGACTATATTTTCATGCGCATTATATTACAGATGTAGTTGGAGGCGTTACACTTGGTATCATTTGGGTAGCATTGTTTTTAATGATATTACCATTGTTTTATCTTAATTTACGTAATAAGCCTAATAATAAATAGTTCAATATCTTTTTTACAAAGGGGAGATGGCAATGTCAAAAGATAAGGAACGTACTTTAGTTCTTGGCGGAGGCGGAATTACAGGAATTGCTTGGGAATCTGGCGTATTAGCTGGATTGATTGAAAGTGGTGTAGGTTTAGAGTTAGCAGATAGAATCATAGGCACATCTGCAGGTTCGTTTGTAGGTGCAGTACTAGCTAACGGTTATGATATGCGTACATATTACTATGAGCTAAATGAACGAAGAGATGATAGTGATCATGCGACGCTTTCTTCAGATATTTATCGGTTATGGCAGAATGCATTTATCGTAGGACGTGATGATGCGACTAAAGTAGGTCAAATGATGGGTGATATTGTATATACGCGACCTTCACGTGTTGATTTAACTAAACGTAAACAAGCCATTCGTCAACGTTTAGGTGATGTAGGGTGGCATGATAATTTAGAAATTACTGCTATGAATGCTAAGACAGGAGAAGTCTCTACATTTCATTCACATAGCAACGTAACACTTGAGGAAGCCGTGACAGCGAGCGGTGCAGTACCTGGCATTTGGCCATATATACGTTTGAACAACCGTGATTGGATTGATGGAGGTATGGTTTCTCCGACAAATGCTATGTTAGCTAAAGGTGCAGACAGTATTATTATTTTAGCGCCGATAGCAGATGGTTTAGGTATGATACCAGGTGCATTTGATGATGCGAAATTATTAAGCGAGCATAGTCATGTTTTAGTAATTAGTCCAGATAGTAAGAGTAGAGCTGAAATTGGAGATAACATTTATAATCCCAATAACATACTAAAAATTGGCAATGCTGGTTATGAGCAAGGAAAGTTACTTGCACAACGTATTCATCTGGAATTTTGCGAGTGGGTTGAATGATTTGAAGATTTTAAGACTACGCGCAGTATTATAATATACTAATTTTAGAATAAGGAGAGAGTAAGAATGAAAGTAAAATCACCACGCCCAATTAATTTAAAGGGGACACGTAAAGAAGCGGTTTTATTGCTTCATTCATTTACTGGAACGATTCGTGATGTGAAACCCTTAGCACAAAAACTTAATCAAGAGGGTTATACATGTTACGCACCTAATTATAAAGGACATGGATTACCACTAGATCAGTTTACGCAATATACTGTTCACGATTGGTGGAATGATGTCTTAAATGGTTATGAATACTTGAAAGATGAAGGGTATGAAACCATTTATGCAACAGGGGTATCATTGGGCGGATTATTCACATTGAAATTGGCTGAAACGGTAGACGTAGCGAAAATTGCGGTTATGTCAGCACCAAGTGAAAAAGAAGAAGCTGGTATAGTATGGCGTATGGAACGCTATGGTCAGCGTATGAATGAGTTAATGAATTTAGATAGTGATGCTTCACAGGCACAGTTTAATCATATAGAAGACTATCGCCCAAGTGTTCGTGTATTCAAAGATTTCATTTCCAATATTACTGCTCATTTAGGCGATATCAAGACACCAGCGAGAATTCTTTATGGAGAAAAAGATGAACAATCATATCAAGATAGTGCACATTATATTTATGAGCACATTAATAGTGAAGATAAAGATTTAACAAGTCATCCTTTATGCAAGCATCTCATGACGCATGGTGAAGGCAGTGATAAAGTAGAAACACAAATTGCAGAATTTTTCATGACTAATTGAGTGGAGCGAATGTGATGAAACGTACATTTTTACTAACTTATATAACAACATCTGGAAAAAATTATACTGAATTTAAAACTTTTCAAAATGGTCCTGATAAAGATGCATGTATTCAACGTCTTATTGATGAATTTGATGAACTTGCTTATTTATTTTTAAAAGATGGCCAACAAACTCATTATATCAATGTTGATCATATTGAAAGTTTGAGTATTCAAGAAGTTACTGAGGGACAAAACGTAATGTACGACTTTAATAATTAATTTAATTATTAGCGTGACTAATGTAAATAGAGGGAGCAGAACAGAAATAATATTTTCCAAAATTTATTTCGTTGTACCCCCAGCAAAGAGAATTTTTTTTAGAAATTCTCTTTGCTGGGGCTTTGCCTGCCAGGCAATGTTGACTAGAATTAAAAAGCTTGTTAAGAATGCATTTTTAATTCAGTCAACTACTGCCAATATGTAATTTTAGCCTGAACATTGATTTCTGTCCCAGGCTCTTTTTTATGCTACAAAATGTACAACGACTTGATCTATAAATTTAAATATTGTACTCCTATAGATAATTTAGTTTAACTAAGTATAAGACAATGAATATCATCATGCGCAATACGCATCACTTCATTTCGTTTAGAAATTCAATGATTTTTCCTCGTTGATTAACAACTATTTTATGAACATTTTTATCCTTATCAATTATTTTGACACCATTTGGGACAACGAACAAAGTATTAACTTTCAAAATTTCTTGAATATGTTGATAAGGTACGAAGACTGAATCAGCTTGAATGTTAAATGAGTGAGGAGTAAATCTAAATCCATCATCCTCAAATACAATGTGGCCCCCTACAGCTTCTACGCCTTTCCAATAATTAGCTTTAATTCTTTCATGAAGTAAACTCATTATATTCCCCCTTAGGCCATCACTATTAGTTGAATTTTACTATAAAGATAAAAAAATAAAAAATCTATGTATATTGCACTTATAAGCAAGACGTGTTAAAGTATTACTTAAGTGCATAAACGCTTTAACGCGTTAAAGGGAGTGGATGAATTGAGCAAAGAGTCACAATGGAAGACATCAACTGGATTTATTTTAGCCAGTGCGGGATCGGCAATAGGACTAGGAGCAATGTGGAAGTTTCCGTACATGGCAGGCATTTATGGTGGTGGGGCTTTTTTACTTTTATTCTTAATATTTACTATATTTGTAGGGTTACCGCTATTAATTATGGAATTTACAGTAGGTAAGATGGGACGTACTTACACTACTCAAATATATAGCAAGTTAACTGGTAAGAAATGGCTAAATATTATTGGGTGGAATGGTAATTTAGCAGTATTTATATTATTCGGATTTTATAGTGTTATAGGTGGATGGATCATTATATATATTGGTAATGTCATTTTACAAATGTTATCCATTGAGAAAACGACACTAACAAACATTAATTTTGAAGCAATTATCAGTAATCCGTGGCTAACGGTTCTTGGTCAGGGGATTTTTATCTTTTTAACAATGATTATCGTCATGTTAGGCGTTGAAAAAGGGTTAGAGAAAGCTTCTAAAGTAATGATGCCGCTATTATTTATCTTTTTAATTATCGTGGTAGTCAAATCTTTAACTTTAGACGGCGCGATAGACGGCGTGCGTTATATTCTACAGCCACGTATAGAAGATATTTCAATGGAAGGTATTCTATTTGCGTTAGGTCAGTCATTCTTTACGTTATCATTGGGAACAACTGGGATGATTACTTATGCAAGTTATGCGCCAAAAGAAATGACAATAAAGTCATCAGCAATTTCAATAGTCATTATGAATATTTTAGTATCTGTATTAGCTGGTTTAGCCATATTCCCAGCTTTAAAAACGTTTGGATATGAACCTCAGGAGGGGCCAGGACTATTATTCAAAGTTTTACCATTAGTATTTAGTCAAATGGGCTTTGGCGTTATGTTTTATTTCATATTCTTAATCTTATTCTTATTTGCTGCATTAACTTCTTCTATTTCGCTATTAGAATTAAACGTATCTAATTTCACTAAAAATGATAATTCTAAGCGTAAATCTGTAGCATTTATCGCAAGTATATTGGTATTAATTATTAGTATTCCAGCTACGCTATCATTTAGTAGTTTAAGTGCTGTTAAATTTGGTGCGGGAACTATTTTTGATAATATGGATTTCATAGTTTCAAATATATTAATGCCTTTAGGCGCACTTGGGACAACATTAGTAGTAGGGCAATTATTAGATAAAGAAGCTTTAAAAGAAAGTTTCGGTCGCGACAAGTTTAAATTCTTTGCGCCATGGTATTTTTTAATTAAATACGTCATGCCAGTCGTTATTATACTCGTGTTCATCGTTCAATTATTCTAAAGATCATACAATATAAAAAGGTTAGTCACACATATGTGGCTAACCTTTTTTACTACTTGAAACGAGCATTTATATAATCTCGTTCAATTTCTAATAACTCTAAATAATCTTCAGACATGATTTCTTTACCAATTTCAATATTTTTAGAAACAATAAAGTCAGCAAGTTTATGGTTTTCCTCATCAGAGTCAAAGAACGAAAGTGCTCTTTTTATTGTATCTTTTTCAGAAAAAAGGATTAACGTACGACCGTACACTAAATCTTCTTTACTTCTTTGATAAGAAGCCTCTAAAAAAGCAAATATTTTTGAGCCATCGTTATATTCAAAAGCTGAGTCTATATCACCTTGAACTTTATCAGCAATATTAGACAATCTTGACTGTTCAGCTGGATCTTCTGGTCTATATTGATCTCGTACATACTCTTTCCACTTAATTAATTCTGAAGCAATATGTTCTTTTAATTCTGAATCATTATTATTTGTTTTAAATGCGTCAACTTGTTGTCTTAACTCGCTTAAATCCATTAAATCTTCACGGTTAAGTTGACTCGATTCAAACGCTTCATAGTGATCATTTTCATGTGTAGACATCAATCATTCCCCCTTAAGATACTTTAATTCTTTATTCCTTTTAACACTACATCTAAAACATATCAGTTTTGATATTAAAAAGGGATAAGTTGGAAATGATATAAATGTGGAAACAGTAGGATTACATGTTTTCAAAACGAACGTCTTGTTTGCGTAATTCTTTCATCACTTTCTCAGAAATTGCTGAATTGTTGATTGAAACATTTTTAAAAACACAATCTTTAATTTTAACATTGTCAAGGTTACATAAATCTAATGCGACATTTTCAAATACGACTTTCTTTAAAACAACATCGCTGAAAGTGACGTTGCGTAAGCTACAGTCTTTGAAAGAACTCTGTTCTATAGTTAGTGCGTTGAATTGACTATCATCGAATGTAGTTACACTGTAGTTTACTTTACTCATTAACGTTTTAAAGAAATTAATGTTTACAAAAATACTACTGCTAAAGTCACAATTAATTAATTTAGTGTTAGACACGGTATGAACAATTTTAAATATGCCCTCAGAAAAGTCACAGTTTTTAAAATAACTCTTATTAATTTCTAAATCGTCGTACATAGCGTTTCTAAAGGTACTATTGGTATATTTTTTGCTTTTATAGTGTTCATTAGTAAACACAGATAGAGATAAATCGGCTTTTGATGTCATTACGATTCTCCTTTAAGTATTAGTAATACGTATAATCAATTATTGCGTTTGCATCGATATTATCGTAACACGAGTATTAAGTTGAACGATAGTTATTGAGTTCTTATATACATGTATCATTACATGGAAAAGTTTAAAATTCGCAGTTTTGCATAAATCTAAAGATTATCGTATAATTCATAGTGATTGAGTAAGGATTACAAACAAAATTTGGGATTGATGAATACTATAAACAGAAGGTAGGTTGAGTCAAAGCGAGTAAGAGCGCTTTAGATAATTAATATGATTGCATTTGACTTAATAGGACAAACACCACTCGTATTACTGGAAAGTTTTAGCGATGAGAACGTTCAGATTTATGCTAAATTAGAGCAATTCAATCCAGGTGGTAGTGTGAAAGATAGACTAGGTAAATACCTTGTTGAAACAGCCATAAATGAAGGTCGAGTTTCTTCGGGGGACACGATTGTTGAAGCTACAGCAGGAAATACTGGAATAGGACTTATAATTGCTGCTAATCGGTATCATTTAAAATGTGTTATTTTTGCGCCAGAGGGCTTTTCTGAAGAAAAAATATCAATTATGCGTGCATTAGGCGCAGATATTAAACGTACGCCTAAAGATGAAGGCATGATTGGTGCGCAAACTAAAGCAAGAAGCTACGCCAAAGAATACGGTGCAGTATATATGAACCAATTTGAAACGGAACATAATCCAGTGGCATATACGCATACGTTAGGTATGCAACTGACTGATACTTTGCCAAACATAGACTACTTTGTTGCTGGCGTGGGTTCAGGAGGTACGTTTACAGGCGTTGCACAACATCTTAAACAATATAATGTAAAGAATGTGATTGTTGAACCAGAAGGCTCAATATTAAATGGTGGCGAAGCACATTCACATGATATTGAAGGTATTGGTTCAGAAAAATGGCCCATCTTTTTGGAACGAAGTTTAGTAGATCAAATTATTACAGTAAGTGATAAAGATGGCTTTGACAATGTTAAACGTTTAGCACAACAAGAAGGATTATTAGTAGGTAGCTCATCAGGCGCTGCTTTACAAGGTGCTTTAGACATTAAAAATCAAATCGATAAGGGCGTTATTGTAACCATTTTTCCAGATGGAAGCGATCGTTATATGTCGAAAAAAATATTTGAATACAAAGGAGAATAATGATGAAGAAAAAAACACAAATGATTCATGGTGGACATACAACAGATGACTTTACAGGTGCAGTTACGACACCTATTTACCAAACAAGTACGTATTTACAAGACGAGATTGGTGACTTAAGACAAGGATACGAGTACTCTCGTACAGCTAACCCAACACGTACAGCGATTGAAAGTGTTATTGCTAATTTAGAAAATGGTAAACATGGTTTTGCTTTTGGCTCAGGTATGGCGGCTATCAGTGCAGTCATCATGTTGTTAGATAAAGGTGATCATCTTATTTTAAATTCTGATGTGTATGGTGGAACTTATCGTGCCTTAACTAAAGTATTTACACGTTATGGCATCGATGTTGATTTCGTAGATACAACTCATATTGAAAATGTCAAAGACTATATTAAACCAGAAACTAAAATGTTATATGTAGAAACACCATCAAATCCATTATTACGTGTAACAGATATTAAACGTACAGCAGAAATTGCAAAAGAAAATAATTTAATTTCAGTAGTAGATAATACATTTATGACACCTTATTATCAAAATCCATTAGATTTCGGCATTGATATTGTATTACACTCAGCTACTAAATACATTGGTGGTCATAGTGATGTTGTAGCTGGTTTGGTTGCAACTGCAGATGACGAACTTGGTGAACGTTTAGCCTTTATTTCAAATTCTACAGGTGGTGTTCTTGGACCACAAGATAGTTATTTATTAGTTCGTGGTATTAAAACATTAGGACTACGTATGGAACAAATTAATCGTAATGTTGAAGCTATTGTTGAAATGTTACAAAACCATCCATCAGTTCAACAAGTCTTCCATCCAAGTATTAAAGACCATTTAAATCATGATATTCATGCTTCTCAAGCTAGCGGTCACACTGGTGTCGTAGCGTTTGAAGTAAAAGATACTGAAGCAGCAAAACAACTTATTCGTGAAACAAACTACTTCACATTAGCTGAAAGTTTAGGTGCAGTTGAAAGTTTAATTTCAGTACCTGCTTTAATGACACATGCATCTATCCCTGCTGATGTCCGTGCTAAAGAAGGTATCACTGATGGACTCGTACGTTTATCAATCGGTATTGAAGATACAGATGATTTAGTTGAAGACTTAAAACAAGCCATTGATACTTTGAACTAAATCAAATGAGTTAAGACAAAAATAATATTTTAATTCTACATTATAGTTAGAATTAACTGACTGAGGATAGAAGATATCTTTTCTCAGTTAGAATCAGTCATATGGGGGTGGAACAATCAATTTTGTTCTACCCTCTTAATTTTTAATAAAAGTTAAATCTCAATAGTTGAGAATGTGTTATACACTTATGAAAAGTAAATTATATTTCTATGCATATTATTTAAAATTTAAAAGTAGTGTACAAAAAATTCATAGATATGTAATCAAATTGAAATGGAATATCATGCTAAATTGTATTAATTTAGTATAAGTACACTACTTGAACGGATAAAAGAAAGAAGTATGTAATAAAGATTTAATACAGATAAGTGTCTAGTACAACTAGAAGTAAGTGGTGAGTAACCCAATGAACAAGCATAAGATTAAGGAGGCGCTTTGTATGAATAAAAAAATTCTAGCAACAGCAGTATTAGGGACAGGAGCACTTAGTACATTATTTGCTCATCAAGCTGAAGCATCAACAACGCACACAGTTCGAAGTGGTGAATCTTTATGGTCTATTTCACACCATTATGGTATCACTGTATCTAAATTAAAATCATTAAATGGCTTATCATCAAATCTTATTTTTCCAAACCAAGTATTAAAAGTTTCAGGATCTTCTAATTATTCAAGTCGTTCAAATTACGGTAATTCAAGTAGTACATATACTGTTAGAGCAGGGGATAGTTTATCATCTATCGCTAGTCGATATGGTACAACATATCGTCATATTATGAATTTAAATGGCTTAAATAGCTTTTTAATTTTCCCTGGTCAACAATTAAAAGTATCTGGGTCTGTAAGTTCAAATTCACACTCAAGTTATAATTCAAATAGTGGTGGTTCATCAAGTACTTATACAGTACGTTATGGGGATTCACTGTCATCTATTGCTAGCCGATATGGTACAACATATCAACATATTATGAGATTAAATGGATTAAATAATTTCTTTATTTATCCTGGTCAAAAATTAAGAGTTAGTGGTTCAGCTTCTTCAAACACTTACTCAACGCGTTCAGCACAATCAACGTATTATTCATCACCAGTATTTAATCATAGAAATTTATATGATTGGGGACAATGTACATGGCATGTGTTTAATCGTCGTGCTGCTATTGGAAAAGGTATTAGTACTTATTGGTGGAATGCCAATAACTGGGATAATGCTGCAGCTAGAGATGGGTATCGTATTGATGGTAACCCAACAGTAGGTTCAATTGCACAATCAGATGCCGGTTATTATGGTCATGTAGCATTTGTAGAACGTGTTAATAGCAATGGTAGTATTTTAGTTTCAGAAATGAACTTTAGTGCGAGTCCAGGTATTTTAACATATCGTACAATCCCTGCTTATCAAGTACGCAATTATAAATTTATTCATTAATTTATCTATACGACTTAGAGATTCGAGATGTAAAAATTTTGTATAAACGAAGAAGGACAACTTCTATTAAATTACTATAGAAATCGTCCTTCTTTGTTTATTTAAATTATCTTCAATGTAAATTGCGTTACAATTTATCATTCCTACTATTATTTGATTTAAACCTTTTAAAACAATTATTAAATTAAATTATTGATTTTAGATAAAATTCTCCTTGATAATTTAATGAACTTTGATATAAAGCTCTCTTAGTGACATAATCCGACCTTTTTCACCTACATGTCCTCTACTTCGTTTTGTTGCTCTTCTAGAATATATAGCACCTGATAAATTTCTTGCTCTCTGTTCTTCCTTTAGTTTTTTTTCTAAAAATTTTCTTTTTTCAACTTGCCAGATCCAATATCTTTTGCAAAGATATTCTCCATCACCTGGGATATCAATTGCACATAACTTACCGTCAAATTTTTCTGGATACTTATCTTTGTTTTTTTATCTAACTTTCTCAATAAATAATAAGCGACACCATAAACTATAAATACAACCAAAATAAATATAATAATCATTGTATTTATATCCATATCGAATCCCTACTTTCATTTTAAATAATTTATAAAATGAAACAAATTTTTTGTATCATTGCATAATCAGTATCAATCTTTGCGTACCAAGTGCGTAATTATAAAGGTATTCATTAAAAAAGTTTGAAACAAAATAATGATTTGGGCTATGTAGCAAATTCACAGTAGTTGACTGAATTGAGAATACACTTAAATTGAATTTTTCTCAACTCTAGTCATACTTGTATGGATTGGAAGACGAATTTAATAAGGATTCTGTCTCAGTCTTTTATATTATTGGAAATTATAGTCTTCTTTAACTTTTCTAAAGCTTGAAGCTAAACGTGTAACATTAATAATGAATGATACGAATGACGTTAGCTTACGGAATTTGTAAGGAGATCTCATTGATACTACGAAATCTAAAAGTGTGCCTACAGTGCTTAGGCCTAAAGATAAATAAACTAGATTTTTATTTTTCGCGTCGAATTTAATACCGTTATAACCATCTACGATAAAGCCTGCTGTACTAACTAAATTTGAAACGCGCGTTAATTTTGATTTTTTTGCCATGAATAATACCCTCCGAAATATCTAAATGTCATCAAATAATCATTTAGTATATTATTATATGTTAACATCATACTAAAATAACATATATTTTTGAAGTACAAAACATTTCGTTAAAAAGGTGTGATCATATGATAAAGTGTGTTTGTTTAGTGGAGGAAACAGAGAACCAAATCTTATTAGTGCAAGTAAGAAATAGAGAGAAGTATTATTTCCCGGGTGGTAAAATTGATGAAGGTGAAACGCAATTAGAAGCGATACAAAGGGAAGTAAAAGAAGAACTACAATTAGAGTTTCCACAAGAGGATTTCACATATATTGGAACGGTCATAGGCGATGCATACCCGCAAACGAACATGCTAACAGAACTGAATGGATTTAAACTTCAACAAGAAATTGACTGGAATAACGTTGAAATTGATAATGAAATTACTGATATACGTTGGTTCGATAAATCTGATACAACGTTAATAGCACCCGCTGTTATAAAGTGGATTGAAACATTTTCAGAGAGAAAGTAGGGGCATAATGGAAATTCGACCATATTCAAATCAAGATCAACCATTATTAGATGTATTTGAAATATTACCAGAAGATAGAAAATTCACTCGGACACCTATCCATAATATTGATTTAGCTAAAGGAGACGACGAGCGTCACCCGACTCTTGTTATGAGAGATAATCAATGTGTGGGCTTCTTTACTTTACATGAAGGTCAGGGTGTTAAACCATATAGTGACAATAATAAAGCTATATTTTTCCGTTCATTTAGTGTGGATGCACGATATCGTGGTCAAGGTCTTGGAAAAGCAGTGATTCAACAACTACCAAGCTATATAAAGTCAACATTTCCTTACATTAATGAAATAATATTAACTGTGAATACTGACAACGACAAAGCCATCGGATTATATAAGCAAGCCCAATATTCTATTACTGGAGATGCAATTTTAGAAGGGCGACCAGTTTACGTTATGAATTTTAAAATATAGATGATTATAAATAAACAAGCCAGTGAATGAATTTATCAAGACTCATTTACTGGCTATTTTTGAGAGAACTGTGTCCCGGTTATTATATTTTTATAAGTTAGTTTTTTAAATTTTAATCCGTAGATTGCGAAGAAATTTCAGAATGCTTTTGATTAAATTTAGGGTGTTTAATTAATAAAGCTGTAATCCATGCCGTAATCGGGATACTAATCGCTACGGCAATTCCACCTAGTAAGATTGAAATAAATTCTTGGGCAAATATTTTTGAGTTGATGATATGTCCGAAAGAATAATGTAATTGGAAAAACCAAAAGAATAATGTCAATTGACCACCAAAATAAGCTAAATATATCGTATTGGCAGAAGTTGCTAGAATTTCTCTACCTACACGCATGCCTGATTGGAACAATGCCTTACGTGAAAGGGAGGGGTTAGTTTCATTAAGTTCATACATTGGAGAACTTATAGTTATGGTTAAGTCGATGACTGCTGCAATTACTGCTAAAATGACTGTAAATACTGAGAATTGAACCATATCAATACCGATATTCATTGAAAAAATATATGTTTCGTCTTGTTGTTCCGTAGTAAAGCCTTGTAAGTGACCGATACTTATTGATAGATAAATACCAACTATTAAGAGAATGGTAGTAATTATTGTAGCAATAAAAGCTGCTTTGGTCTTAATGTTATAACTATTTAAAATAAATAAGTTACATGCGGCAATGACAATGCAAAAAACTAGTGAAACTAGGTAAATAGGTGTTCCAAATAAGATGAACACAATACTAATTAGCAAGATAATAAAATTTAAAAATAATGTTAAGTATGAGATTAAGCCTTTTTTACCGCCAAAAATGAGCATTAAAATTAATAAAATTAGTGCTAGTAGGACGACTGCATTCATCTTGTCACACCCTTCCATTTCATCCACATAACCATCAAACTAATTGTAATTGGAATCGTTAGAACGATACCAATACCACCAGTTAAAGCACGAGCAATTTCTAAAGACCAGTTCATCGAAATCGTATACGTAAATGTGTTAGCATTTTTTAAATAAATCAAGAACATCGGTAGACTTCCTGATAAGTATGAGAAAAGTAAAATGTTCGTCATTGTACCCATAATATCCTGTCCTATATTACGACCTGCTAAAGCCCAACGTGATAAAGAAATGTCAGGCGTACGTTGTAATATTTCATACATACCGCTTGATATTGTAATAGCAACATCCATCACTGCACCTAATGATCCTATAAGTACAGAAGCTAAAAATATATCTTTAGGTGGCAGCGTTAAAAAACTCATTGTTTCATATTTAATACCAGCACCATTGGTGAACTGAATAATAATTTGAGTGATACCAATACATAAAAATGTGCCTAATAACGTACCGACTGTTGTAATCCAAGTGCGCATGTGCCAACCAGTGACGAGCAATAACGTGACAATGGTGGAGAAAATGATTGCCACACTCATCAAAATGAATAGATTAGTAGATGGATGTTTATCATGAATTGCAATAGCTATCAAGATAGCACCAGTGTTAAAGATGAGTGACAGAATAGATTGTAAGCCTACATTACGTCCTACTAGTAAGAGAGACATAATGAATATACCTGCGATTGCTACAGTTAAGCTATCGCGTTTTTTCTCTAAGATAGTTGCATCTTTAGGACTATTTTGAATATGCATTAGCACCTTGTTATTTTTGCTAAAGTGCTCTGAATCTGCTTGAGATTTAACATATGTATTGTCTATCGTAGTTGATTCACCTTTAAATTTTCCATTTAATATCTTTATTGTTATATGCTGTTTGTATTTAAAATCTTTATTATGTTGCTCATCAACAACCTTTTGAGCGTTACTTGTTTCTACATGAGTAACTTTACCGATAGGTGTATTGTAGAAACTAGCATTAAAAAACGTAAAGATAAAAGCACCGATAATAAGTACACCAATTAGAACAATGATGCGATTCATCACGCGATGACTAGAATTGTTGCGTTTTTGTGCATTCATTAATTTAACCCTCATTTATAAATCAAATTCTACTCTTAATTAAGTCAGAGTGATTATACGCCCCTCAGCATCATTATTCAAATAGTATCCATTTAATTATCGAATATCTCTTTATAACATTAGTGGTATGTAGATACTTTGCTTAAAAGTTGATGTATTAAATTCGATAAATTAAGTATATCAACTTTTTTATTATCCTTTTTAAAGACGACGCAAAATGATCGCTTTAATTCTGTATGGCCTAACGAAATATCACATAATTCACCTTTATCATTATCTAAAGATAAGTAATCTGGCAAGATAACATAACCACGTTGATGTTTAAGTAAATAATTCGCTAAAGATTTAGAACCAACTATATTAACTGGCAGCTTTAAAGTGTGCTGTAAACGACTTTCAATTGTCGATGCCAAAGGTTTTAAAGTGAATAGTTGTGTTTTGGCAAATTGTGTTAGCGGAGGATTAATCGATAAAGCAATGACGTCATCTTTAGGTACATAAATATGATATGTTTCCTCAAATAATGGTTTCAATGATAGATTAGTATTCTTCTGAAGTTCGGCGTTAATTTCAACTAGGCCAACATCTATTTTGCCAGTATAAAGTGCCTCGGAAATATCAGATGATGACATAATATGAGGAACGATGATGCTATCATATTGTCGTTCAAATGCTTGGATGATCGCAGTAATCATTTGAGAGATATAGCTTTCCTCAAAACCAATATTCAGAACGTGTGCATTTTTATGATTTGTTTGTTGAAATAACGCTACCGTTTCATCTAATTGCTCTAAAATTTGAGTAGCTTGATTAAGTAAAGCTTTACCATGAGAGGTTAAATGAATATTTCTCCCTTGTCTATTGAATAACGTTACTTGCAATTCTTGTTCTAATAATGTAATTTGCCGACTTATTGCAGATTGGGCTATGTTCAACTCAAGTGCTGCTTCAGAGATGTGTTCTCTACGTGCTACTTCTACAAAATATTTTAATTGTTTAATTTCCATATACATGCCCCTTCCAACTTTTCAAATTTACCTATTAGTATTAATTGTTCTAATTATTAGAATAAAGTCATCTAATTAATATATTGTTCAGATAAATATTTTACATTATATTAATTATTATTAACAGTAAATTTTCTGAAAATTCTCAAAAGGAGTGGGCATCATGTTTGATGAAAGATTAAAAAGAGGATTATACGATTACCGTGAGGAACATGATGCATGCGGTATTGGGTTTTACGCAAACATGAATAATTTAAGGTCACACGATATCATCGAAAAATCACTTGAAATGTTACGTCGTCTTGATCATCGTGGTGGTGTTGGCGCAGATGGGATAACAGGTGATGGTGCAGGTATTATGACCGAAATACCATTTCAATTTTTTAAAGCACATGTCAATTTAGACTTACCTAACGAGGGAGATTATGCGGTAGGTCTTTTTTTCTCTAATGAAAAGATTCAAGGTACGAAACATGAAACGCAATTCAATGACTACTTTCAAAGTGAAGGTTTAAAGGTAATTGGCTATCGTGATGTGCCTGTCGATGTTAATGCAGTGGCACCTCATGTTGCGTCTACGATGCCACACATTCAACAAGTGTTTATTGATATTAGATCTATTGAAACACCGGTTAAACCATTGTATATAGCGAGAAAACAAATAGAGCAATATGCAGAACGACAAGATTTAGGGCTTTATTTCACAAGTTTATCGCATAAGACAATTGTTTATAAAGGTTGGTTACGCTCAGATCAAATTAAGAAACTATATCTAGATTTAAATCACGAAGACTATCAATCGAAACTAGGACTTGTTCATTCAAGGTTTAGTACGAATACGTTCCCGAGTTGGAAGCGTGCGCATCCAAACCGATTATTAATGCATAATGGAGAAATTAATACGATTAAAGGTAATGTGAATTGGATGAGAGCACGTCAAAGACAATTAATTCAAACATTATTTGGCGAAGAACATACTAAAATACAAAACATTGTTGATGAAGATGGTAGTGATTCAGCGATTGTAGATAATGCGTTAGAATTTTTATCATTAGCGATGGAACCCGAAGAAGCAGCGATGTTGCTTATACCTGAACCATGGTTATACAACAAAGAAAATGATGTCAATGTTCGTGCCTTCTATGAGTTTTATAGCTATTTAATGGAACCATGGGATGGACCAACGATGATTTCGTTCTGTAACGGAGATAAAATTGGTGCATTAACTGACCGAAATGGATTACGACCAGGTCGTTACACAATTACAAAAGATAATTTTATTGTTTTCTCATCTGAAGTGGGTGTAGTAGATGTACCTGAAGCCAATGTTGCTTATAAGGGACAGCTCAATCCTGGGAAGTTATTACTTGTAGACTTTGAGTCTCATAAAGTGGTTGAAAATAATGAATTGAAAGCTCGAATTTCCAATCAATATCCTTACAAAGAATGGTTGGAAAGCTACAAAGTGGACCTAAACTTAGAAGCCCAAACGTATCATCAACCTTTATTAAACAATGAGACATTATTTAAGTTGCAGCGTCAATTTGGATATACGAAAGAAGATATCTATAAATATATGTCTGAATTAGTGATAGGAAAGAAAGATCCAATTGGTGCTATGGGTTACGATGCGCCACTTGCGGTATTAAATGAAAGACCAGAGTCCCTATTTAATTACTTTAAACAATTATTTGCACAGGTAACTAACCCACCTATTGATGCTTATCGCGAAAAGATAGTAACAAGTGAGTTATCTTATTTAGGTGGAGAAGGTAATTTGTTCAATCCTGATGAAACAGTATTAGACCGTATTCAACTGGCCAAACCCGTCCTAACTTTAACGCAATTAGATAAGATTAAACAGAGTAAGTTTAACGTGAAACACTTATCTACACTATATCAAGATAACCTTAAAGAGGCATTGGAAAGACTGGGTGAAGCGGCGATACAAGCTACTCGAGATGGTCATACTATATTAGTTCTTGATGATAGTGAACTTATTGATAATGGTGATGAAAGTAAAGTGAAAGAACAACGCTACGCTATGCCAATACTATTAGCTATCAGTCATATTCATCAGTTATTAATCAGAGAAGGTCTACGTATGGATACTAGCTTAGTGGCACTATCTGGAGAAACGCGTGAAGTTCATCATGTAGCATGCTTATTAGGCTATGGTGCAAATGCTGTTATTCCATATCTAGCTCAGCATACTATTGCGCATTTAACTGAAACACATCGTTTAGAAGGCGCCGTTTCCGACAACGTTGAAACTTATACACGTGTGCTATCAGAGGGTGTTATTAAAGTAATGGCGAAGATGGGTATCTCTACTGTTCAAAGTTATCAAGGGGCTCAAATCTTTGAAGCGGTTGGTCTATCTCAAGAAGTAATTGATGACTATTTCACTGGAACACAGTCTAAGTTATCAGGGCTAAGCATTCAACAAATTGATGCTGAAAATAAAATGCGTCAACAAAGACATAATGAGCACCTAGATTCAGGAAGTGTCTTCCAATGGCGACAACAAGGTCAACATCATGTGTTTAATCCTACAACAATTCATTTGTTACAACATGCATGTCGTGAGAATGATTATAAACAGTTTAAATCTTTTTCTAATGCTGTACATGAGCAAAGAAATGATCATCTACGTGATTTATTAGAATTTAAAGCACAGCAGCCGATTCATATTAGTGAGGTTGAGTCAATAGAGACCATTGTTAAACGTTTTAATACGGGGGCAATGAGCTATGGTTCTATTTCCGAAGAAGCGCATCAAACACTAGCACAAGCTATGAATAAACTAGGTGGTAAAAGTAATAGTGGCGAAGGTGGAGAAAATCCTAAACGCTATGAAATCCAAGAAGACGGTAGTGTGTTATCAAGTGCTATCAAGCAAGTGGCTTCTGGTCGTTTTGGTGTGACTAGTAATTATTTACAACATGCAAAAGAGTTACAAATTAAAGTTGCTCAAGGTGCTAAGCCAGGAGAAGGAGGACAGTTACCGGGCACAAAAGTGTATCCTTGGATTGCTGAGACACGAGGTTCAACGCCAGGTATAGGATTGATTTCGCCTCCACCACATCACGATATTTACTCAATTGAAGACTTAGGACAATTAATTCATGACTTAAAGAATGCAAACAGAAGCGCTGATGTAGCAGTTAAATTAGTTTCGAAAACAGGTATCGGAACCATTGCATCGGGTGTCGCTAAAGCATTTGCAGATAAAATCGTCGTGAGTGGATATGACGGTGGTACAGGCGCATCTCCTAAGACGAGTATTCAACACGCCGGTTTACCTTGGGAACTTGGTTTAGCTGAAACGCATCAAACATTGAAATTAAATGATTTACGTAGTCGTGTTCGTTTAGAAACAGATGGTAAGTTGATGACAGGTAGAGATGTTGCATTAGCATGTGCACTAGGTGCCGAAGAATTTGGATTCGCGACTGCACCATTAGTTGTTTTAGGGTGCATCATGATGCGCGTTTGTCATAATGATACATGTCCAGTAGGTATCGCGACTCAGAACAAAGATTTAAGAGCGTTATTTAGAGGTAAGGCTGACCACGTTGTTAACTTTATGCATTTCATTGCTGAAGAGTTAAGAGAGGTCTTAGCATCGTTAGGACTACGAACAGTTGAAGAATTGGTTGGACGTACCGACTTGTTACAACGCTCAAGTCGAATTGATGAACAATCCAAAGCAGCAACACTAGATGTTGAGAAGTTATTGGATTCAGTTGATGGCCCTAACTCAAAAGAAATTAATCAAAATCATCATTTAGATATAGGTTTCGATTTAAATTATCTATATAAAGATGCTAAACAGAGTATTAAGGATGGACAATTATTTAAAGGGAATTATGTGATTAATAATGAACAACGAGATGTAGGTGTTATCACAGGAAGTTACATTACTCAGTGTCACGGTATTAAAGGGTTACCAGAGGGGACAATTGTAGCTAAAACACATGGTCATGCTGGACAAAGTTTAGCGGCATTCGCACCATCAGGATTGTTAGTCCAACATACAGGTGATGCAAATGATTACGTTGGCAAAGGGTTATCAGGTGGTACTCTTGTGATTAAGGCGCCAAATAAACAACGCGAACGTGAAATTATTGCTGGGAATGTATGTTTCTATGGTGCTTCAAAAGGTAAAGCCTTTATTAATGGTAGTGCTGGCGAACGTTTTTGTATTAGAAACAGTGGTGTTGATGTAGTAGTAGAAGGTATCGGTGATCATGGTTTGGAATATATGACTGGAGGACATGTAGTCAATCTAGGAGATGTAGGTAAGAACTTCGGTCAAGGTATGAGTGGAGGCGTTTGTTACGTATTTCCAAGTAATCTCGAATTATTCAAACGTAAAAACCAATTACCAACCCTGGCTTTTGAGAGAGTGACACACAAAGAGGAGAAAGCGTTACTTAAAACAATGTTAGAGGAACATTATCGTTATACCCAAAGTACAAAAGCAGCGGCAATTTTAAATGATTTTGAACATGTGGCAGACAAAGTTATTAAAGTGATTCCAAAAGATTATGAACTAATGATGCAAAAAATTGAATTACAAAGTCGTCGTTTGCCACAACTTGATGATGCTAAACTGGCAGCATTCTATGATGAACGTACGACAATTGAACAAGAATTACAGCCAGCAGTTATTTACTAAAGAAAGAAGAGGTCTGTTATGGGTGAGTTTAAAGGATTTATGAAATATGAAAAGCAATCATTATCTGAACTGTCTTTAGTTGAGCGCCTAAAACATCATGATGCGTTTCAACAACGTTTTTCACGTGATGAGGCGTCTGTTCAAGGCGCGCGATGTATGGATTGTGGGACACCATTCTGTCAAACAGGTCTTCCTTTCGGTAGAGAAACCATTGGTTGCCCTATTGGTAATTATATTCCTGAGTGGAATGATTTGGTTTATCGCCAGGATTTCAAAACTGCATATCAACGTTTAAGTGAAACAAATAATTTTCCTGAATTTACAGGACGTGTTTGTCCTGCACCTTGCGAACAATCTTGTGTTATGAAGATTAATCGTGAATCAGTCGCAATTAAAGGGATAGAACGCACGATTATTGATGAAGCATATGATAACGGTTGGGTTAAACCTAAATATCCTAAGCAACGGTTAGAACAATCTGTAGCGATTGTTGGGAGTGGTCCTGCAGGCCTCTCTGCAGCTGAAGAGCTCAATTACATGGGTTATCAAGTGACGGTGTTTGAAAGAGCTGCAGAAGCGGGTGGTTTATTAATGTATGGAATTCCCAATATGAAATTAGATAAGGATGTTGTACGTCGTCGTATTACACTGATGACAGAAGCAGGTATAACATTTAAAACGAATACCAACATTGGTGTGGATATCTCACGCGAAGAATTAGAACAGACATATGACGCTATTATCTTATGTACAGGAGCTCAAAAAGCTCGTGACTTGCCATTAGAAGGACGTATGGGTCAAGGTATTCACTTTGCTATGGATTATTTAACCGAGCAGACTCAATTACTAAATGGTGAAATTGACGAACCAACTATTACGGCTAAAGGAAAAAATGTAATCATCATAGGTGCTGGTGATACTGGCGCGGATTGTGTTGCTACTGCCTTACGTGAAAATTGCAAGTCAATTGTGCAATTTAACAAATATACGAAAGCACCTGAAGAAATTGCGTTTGAAAGTAATACGTCTTGGCCACTTGCATTACCTGTTTTCAAAATGGATTATGCTCATAAAGAATATGAAGCACGTTTCGGTAGAGAGCCTCGCGCTTATGGTGTTCAAACTATGCGATATGATGTTGATCATATTGGTAATGTGCGTGGTGTATATACACAAATCTTAGAGGAAACACCAGAAGGAATGGTTGTCGTAGATGGTACTGAAAGACATTGGCCAGCAGATCTTGTTCTTTTATCGATCGGCTTCGAAGGTACCGAACCTACAGTACCAAGATCTTTTGATATTGCTACACAACAAAATAAAATCATCGCCAACGATAAAGATTATCGCACTAATAAAGAAAAAATATTTGCCGCTGGGGATGCGAGAAGAGGTCAAAGTCTTGTAGTTTGGGCGATTAAAGAAGGACGTGCTGTTGCTCAATCTGTCGATAAATTCTTGAAACAAAAGGTATTCGTGTAAGTTACTTTAAAAATAAGATAGTAATGAAAATAAAATGGATAATTTTACATTTTAAACTTAAAAGTAATTGACTTCCGATGAACCGTGGTATATGATATTTACTGTGTTCATTGGAGGAATACCCAAGTCCGGCTGAAGGGATCGGTCTTGAAAACCGACAGGGCCTTAACGGGCCGCGGGGGTTCGAATCCCTCTTCCTCCGCCATTATAATTAAAATCCAAGACTAATAAATATAAAAAAGACAAGTACTCAATATGTTATAAATTGAGTACTTGTCTTTTTTATTGCCTCCGAAGTCAGTAATAAATTTAATGCACAAATTAGCACACAATAATGAAAGCCTTTACAAAACTTGTCTAGACAAGTTATACTTGAGCTATTATAAACAAGGGAGTGAAGGGTGTGGCTGTAAAAAGAAAAGACGTGCAGGACATCGTTAAAGCAATTGGTGGGAAAGAAAATATTGACACTGCAACACATTGTGTTACTCGATTGCGTTTAGTTTTAAAAGATGACAATAAAGTCGACAAAGATGCACTAGACGACAACGCACTTGTCAAAGGCCAATTTAAAGCGGATAACCAATACCAAATTGTTATTGGGCCTGGTACTGTAGACGAAGTATATAAGCAATTTATTCAAGAAACGGGTGTAGAAGAATCGTCAAAAGATGATGCAAAAGCTGCTGCATCGAAGAAAGGTAATCCGTTACAACGACTTATAAAATTATTGGGAGATATTTTTATACCGATTTTACCGGCATTAGTTACAGCAGGTCTTTTAATGGGGATTAATAATTTACTTACCATGAAAGACTTATTTGGTCCTAAACCACTTGTGGAACAGTTTCCACAGTTGGGTGATATATCAAATATTATTAACGTAATTGCAAGTACAGCATTTATCTTCTTACCAGCTTTAATTGGTTGGAGTAGTATGAAAGTGTTTGGTGGCAGTCCTATTTTGGGATTGGTACTAGGGCTTATTTTGATGCATCCACAATTAGTTTCACAATACGATATTGCTAAAGGACATATTCCTACATGGAATCTTTTTGGTTTAGAAATTAAGCAATTAAATTATCAAGGTCAAGTGTTGCCTGTTTTAATTGCGGCCTATGTTTTATCACTCATTGAGAAAGCATTAAATAAAGTTGTTCATGATTCTATTAAAATGTTGGTTGTTGGTCCAGTAGCGCTACTCGTAACAGGTTTCTTAGCATTTATTATTATTGGTCCGATTGCACTTGCAATAGGTACAGGTATAACTGGAGCAGTACAATTTGTATTTGAGCACGCTGGTTGGTTAGGCGGTGCACTTTATGGTTTCTTCTATGCACCACTTGTTATTACAGGATTACACCATATGTTCTTAGCAGTAGATTTCCAATTAATGGGTAGTAAACTAGGTGGTACATATTTATGGCCTATCGTTGCGATTTCTAATATTTGCCAAGGTTCGGCTGCTTTTGGAGCATGGTTTATTTATAAACGACGTAAAATGGTAAAAGAAGAAGGTTTAGCATTAACTTCAGGTGTATCAGCATTTTTAGGTGTTACAGAGCCTGCAATGTTTGGTGTAAACTTACCGTTAAAAGTACCTTTCTTCGCTGCTATTTGTACATCAAGCGTTTTAGGTGCCATTATTGGCGCTAATAAGGTGTTAGGCAGTGTTGGTGTAGGTGGTGTTCCAGCATTCATATCAATCCACAGTGAATTTTGGTTCATTTATATACCAGTCACACTACTTGCTATGGTGATACCAGCTATTTTGACAATCATCTTTGCAAGATTTACAACAATTAAAGCTAAAAAAATGGTGGCAACGCCAGACGAAACTGTAGCGAAATAATTAATACAATTAAAGACGTTCAAACTTCACATGTTAAGTGTTTGAGCGTCTTTAATGCATATTAAACTATAATTAAATGGAAGGTGACTATCTATGGCACATAAAGATTGGAAGAAATCGGTAGTTTATCAAATTTATCCTAAATCATTTAACGATACTACAGGTAATGGTGAGGGCGATATCAATGGCATTATTGAGAAGTTGGACTATATTCAATATTTAGGCGTCGATTATATTTGGTTAACTCCTGTTTATGAATCCCCAATGAATGATAATGGGTACGATATTAGTAATTATTTAAAAATAAATGAACGCTTTGGTACATTGGAAGATTTTGAAACTTTAATAAGCGAAGCGCATAAGCGTGATTTAAAAGTCATGTTAGATATAGTTATTAATCATACGTCTACAGAACACCAATGGTTTAAAGAAGCGATTAGTTCTAAAGATAATCCTTATCGTGACTATTATTACTTCAAGCCTTCTCAAGATGGCCCTCCAACTAATTGGGAATCTAAGTTTGGTGGAAATGCTTGGCAATATGATGAGAAGACGGATGAATATTATTTACATTTATTTGATGTTACACAAGCAGATTTAAATTGGGATAATGAAAAGGTTAGACAATCTTTATATGAGGTTGTTAATCATTGGATTCAATTTGGTGTAGATGGTTTCCGCTTTGATGTAATTAATCTTATTTCAAAAGGCGAATTTAAAGACTCACCACAAATTGGTAAAGAATTTTATACTGACGGTCCACGTGTACATGAATATCTCCATGAACTTAATCGTCATACATTTGGTGATAAAGATATGATGACAGTAGGAGAAATGTCCTCTACAACAATTGATAATTGTATCAATTATACAAGACCAGATCGACAAGAGTTAAGTAGTGTCTTTAATTTCCATCATTTAAAAGTAGATTATGTCGATGGAGAAAAGTGGTCGAACGCTAAATTAGACTTTTTAAAATTAAAAGAAATTTTGATGGATTGGCAAATTGGAATATTTGAAGGTGGAGGATGGAATGCGATTTTCTGGTGTAATCATGATCAGCCACGCGTTGTTTCTCGTTTTGGCGATGATTCTACAGAAGAGAATCGTCAAGCAAGTGCTAAAATGTTGGCAATCGCATTACACATGTTGCAAGGAACACCTTATATCTATCAAGGTGAAGAAATTGGCATGACAGATCCACACTTTGATTCTATTCAACAATATCGCGATGTCGAGTCGCGTAATGCTTACGATAATCTAATGCAACATGGTATTGATGAAAGAGAAGTTCTAACAATTTTAGGTCAAAAATCACGTGACAATTCTAGAACACCTATTCAATGGACATCAGAGAAACAAGCAGGTTTCACTTCAGGTACGCCATGGATTGATATTCCTAACAATGCAGAACACATTAATGTAGAAGCGGCAATTGAAGATGCTACCTCTGTACTACACACGTATCGCGAACTTATCAAATTACGTCATGAACACGATATTATCACGTATGGTGATATCGAGCCGATGTATATGGAACATCCACATTTATTCATTTATCGTCGAAATTATGACAACCAAACGTGGCTAGTCGTTGCTAACTTTTCAAAAGAAACAATAAAATTACCTAAAGACCTTAATAGTAAGGGGACGACGATAATTCAAAGCGGTACAATAGAAAATGGTGAAATATCTCCATTTGGTGCAGTAGTGATTAATGTTCAATAAAAAGTAAATAGATTGATGTAATGGAGAAACAAATGGCTACACAAAAATTCATAACAATATATGAACAACTTAAACAACGAATACATGAGGGCGAATACACATACGGACAACAACTACCTTCAGAACATGAATTATTAACGTTGTACGGAGCGTCACGTGAGACTGTTAGAAAAGCATTGGATTTATTAGCAAATGATGGCATGATTCAAAAAATTAGGGGTAAGGGGTCCATTGTAATAGATCAAGGTATCACGGAGTTTCCGTTCTCAGAATTGATTAGCTTCAAAGAAGTGCAAGAGGAACTTAATCTTAAGCATGAAACGGAAGTGCTCATTAACGAATTGGTTAAAGCAAACTCAGTTCCTCATGTTAAAAAGCAATTGAATATTAGAAATGATGATGTACTAATCCATGTAGTACGCACGAGAAACGTCAATCAAAAGGTCAAAATTTTGGATGAAGATTACTTTTTAACTTCAATAGTGTCCAATATTTCGAATTCAGTAGCAAAAGATTCTATATATCATTACTTAGAAACGCAATTAGGATTAGATATCAGCTATTCAAGTAAGTCGATTACCTTCGAGCCTTTTACTGAAAGAGAATATGATGTTTTTGGAAAAATACAACCGCCATATACCGCAACAGTGAGAAGTGTCGTTTATTTAAATAATACGATGCCATTCCAATACAATGTGTCGAAGCATTTAGCGACAGAGTTTAAATTCCAAGAATTTTCAAGACGACACAAATTATAAGATGAAATTGTACTGGTTTCGATTCATTGAATTACTAATTGAAACTTTACGCTTGCAATCGGAAGAAAGTTTATAGTATTATAAAACTTACCGTGCTAGGTGGGGAGGTAGCGGTTCCCTGTACTCGAAATCCGCTTTATGCGAGACTTAATTCCTTTGTTGAGGGTGTGTTTTTGTGAAGTCTGCCCGAAGCACGTAGTGTTTGAAGATTTCGGTCCTATGCAATATGAACCCATGAATCATGTCAGGTCCTGACGGAAGCAGCATTAAGTGGATCCTCATATGTGCCGTAGGGTAGCCGAGATTTAGCTGTCGACTTCGGTAACGTTTATGATACACACTCGATTCGAAGGTGCACGGTTTTTTAATATTTTAAAGTAACCGAGACAAATAAAATTTTAAATATAAATTTAAGTGAGGAGTAGGACAGGAATCTTTATGAATTCATTGTTCTGCCCTGGCAAGATTGACTAAAATTAAAAATGCTTGTTATAAGTGTAGTTTTAATTCAGTCAACTACTGCCAATATATAATTGTAGCCTGAGACATTGATTTTGTCCCAGGCTCGTTTTTTGTATAGAATATGTATGAATGAGTATAAAATGGGAAAATGGTTTGTTCGAACATAAAATGGGGAACGCTTGGACTAATCAAAGGGGTGTCAATATGCGACTGTTCTTAAGTACATTAACTGAAATGGATTATATTGAAACATTAAATAAGATTGAATCAAGTTACGATGACAAAGGTCAAGGTGTTGGTCAAAAGCAAAGAGAACTCATTTCAAGACTACGCAGAGCATTAAACTATAATTATGAACTTGAAGTGATTGCAAAAAATGAAGCTGGCGATATTATAGGGCACATCATGCTCAGTGAAATTAATTTAAAAGCGGATGACCAACGTTACAAAGCTTTGGAACTAGCTTCTCTTATAGTAGATAAACCATATCGTAATGAGGGATTAGGTAAAGCTTTAGTTCAAGCTGTTGAAGAACGTGCCAAATCTCAACATTATACGACTATTGTTGTGGGATGTTGCCCGGCATATTTCGAAGGATTAGGTTATGAACCGGCGGACAAACATAATATTTTTTCAAAAGAAACCAATTCATCCGCTTTACGTGTAAAATTCTTATGGGATCAACTGGACGAATACCCCCATGGCATTGTGCAAGATGCTGATATGACTTAATAAATTCATTGAAACTTAAATGATAATGCGTGATATAATGTAGAGTAATTGTTAACGGAGGTGCGGATGTGAATTATCAAGCTTTGTATCGAATGTTTAGACCCCAAAGTTTCCAAGATGTTGTGGGTCAAGAACATGTAACTAAGACGTTACGTAACGCCATTTCCAAAGGTAAACAGTCTCATGCCTATATCTTTAGTGGACCTCGTGGGACTGGTAAAACTAGTATTGCTAAAGTATTTGCTAAAGCGATAAACTGTTTAAATCCTCAAGACGGTGAACCATGTAATGAATGTGCTATATGTAAAGGCATTACACAAGGTACAAATGGTGATGTTATCGAAATTGATGCTGCGAGTAATAATGGTGTAGATGAGATTAGGAATATTAGAGATAAAGTGAAGTATGCACCTAGTGAATCGAAATATAAAGTGTATATTATTGACGAGGTACATATGCTAACAACTGGGGCTTTTAATGCGCTATTAAAGACGCTTGAAGAACCACCAGCACACGCCATATTTATCCTTGCTACAACTGAACCACACAAAATCCCGCCTACAATTATTTCGCGTGCACAACGATTTGACTTCAAAGCGATTGGTACTGAACAAATTACTGATCGTTTACGCTTTGTCGCTGAAGAACAACAGTTAGATTATGATAATGAAGCACTTGAGTTTATTGCGAAAGCATCTGAAGGTGGAATGCGAGATGCATTAAGTATCATGGACCAAGCTATCGCATTTGGTGATGAGCACCTTACGCTACAAGACGCATTAGACGTAACAGGTAGTGTAGATGAAGCGGCTTTAAATGAATTATTTAAAGATGTCGTTGATGGTAATGTTAAAAATGCATTTACACGCTATCATCAATTTATTTCTGAAGGAAAAGAAGTTAATCGTCTTATAAATGACATGATTTATTTTGTTCGCGATACAATTATGAATAAAACTGTAAATAATCATGCTGAATTTGATGCGTTAATGAATTTTGATTTAGACATGCTCTACCATATGATTGATATTATTAATGATACATTAGTTTCAATACGATTTAGTGTGAATCAAAATGTTCACTTTGAAGTGCTATTAGTGAAAATTGCTGAAATGGTGAAATCAGAACCTGATACCGTTACTAATGTAGCAACGACTCAAGTTGCATCCCAACCTAACAATGATGTGTTATTGCAACGTATGGAACAATTAGAAAATGAACTGAAAACACTTAAAGCACAAGGTATTGCTCAAGCAAGTCCAAAACAACAATCATCTCAATCAAACACACGTGGCAAACGTCAGAATAAAGGCACATTTTCAATGACAAATATTGCTAAGGTATTAGATGAAGCAAATAAAGAAGATATTCAATTATTGAAGAAACATTGGCTAGAAGTAGTAGATTATGCGAAAAAGAATGATAAAAAATCATTAGTAAGTTTATTACAAAACTCAATTCCTGTAGCTGCTAGTGAAAAACGAGTATTAATTCAATTTGATGAAGAAATTCACTGTGAAATTGTGAATAGAGATGATGAGAAAAGAACTAGCATTGAAAATGTAGTAAGAAATATCATTAATAAGAATGTTGAAGTAGTTGGGGTCCCTTCAGATCAATGGATGAGAGTGCGAACAGAATATATTAATAGTAGAAAACAGCACGATAAAGAAGAACATCAAACGTCATCTAATGATAGAGAAGAGCAACAAGACACTGATGTAGCACAGAAAGCACGTGATTTATTTGGAGCAGAAACAGTGCATTTAATAGACGAAGAATAGAACTTATTTTATGAATAGTATGAACTTACTTTAGTTAGTGAATTGTCGAAATGGGTCATGAAACAGAGATACATGACAATAAATATAAACGTATGTATAATAAAATATAAATCAAAAGATAATGTCGATACATTCAAGGAGGAAATGATATTATGCGCGGTGGCGGAAATATGCAACAAATGATGAAACAAATGCAAAAAATGCAAAAGAAAATGGCTCAAGAACAAGAAAAATTAAAAGAAGAACGCATTGTAGGTACAGCTGGTGGTGGCATGGTAGCAGTTACAGTTACTGGTCATAAAGAAGTTGTAGATGTTGAAATTAAAGAAGAAGCAGTAGATCCAGATGATATTGAAATGCTACAGGATTTAGTTTTAGCAGCAACAAATGAAGCGATGAACAAAGCTGACGAATTAACTCAAGAACGTTTAGGTAAGCATACACAAGGCTTAAACATTCCGGGAATGTAATTATAGATGCATTATCCAGAACCGATATCTAAATTAATAGATAGTTTCATGAAACTGCCAGGCATTGGTCCCAAGACGGCTCAACGTCTGGCGTTTCATACTTTAGATATGAAAGAAGACGATGTAGTCCAATTTGCTAAAGCCTTGGTAGATGTTAAACGTGAGCTTACCTATTGTAGTGTATGTGGACATATAACTGAAAACGACCCTTGCTATATTTGCGAAGATAAGCAACGTGACCGTTCAGTAATATGTGTGGTCGAAGATGATAAAGATGTTATTGCAATGGAGAAAATGAGAGAATACAAAGGTCTCTATCATGTACTGCATGGATCTATCTCCCCGATGGATGGCATTGGGCCTGAAGACATTAATATCCCAACTTTAATAGATAGATTAAAAGATGAAGAGGTTAAAGAATTAATATTGGCAATGAATCCTAATTTAGAAGGTGAATCAACAGCAATGTATATATCTAGATTAGTGAAACCTATTGGAATTAAAGTAACTAGATTAGCTCAAGGACTTTCAGTAGGTGGAGATTTAGAATATGCAGATGAAGTTACTTTATCTAAAGCAATAGCTGGAAGAACAGAAATGTAAAATAAGGTCGCTATTTACAAATTGTCAGTAAATATAGCTATTAAAGTTATATTTCGATTTGTAATAGCGATTTTTTAATTTATCTTAAAAAAATCGTAAATTTTTTAAAGTTTGTTATTTGAGTGAATAAAATGTTGAATATAGGGTATTAAACTCTTATTTCGGTCTTAAGACGAACAATGATTTATTTAAATCTATATTTAGTTCGTTTATTAAGGTGTTATATGAATTATTAATTATTGTTAGTGTAATTTTTACCGTTGTTAAAACGACTGAAAGCCTGTATAGTATATATTTGTTGAGCGAAACAAATCAACGAACATTAAAACACTTCAAAAATTAATAAAAAAAGTTATTGACTTTAAAGTTGATAGCGAGTATAATTAATTCTTGTGGTAACAAAAAATGAACATTGAAAACTGAA